>JAUXEA010000026.1 GCA_030620695.1 Candidatus Aenigmatarchaeota archaeon
GGATGATATTACTATTGATAAAAATCGTGGGGTTAAGGAACTGTCAACGTCATATTTTATTATTTCTGTGTATACGCTTTTACGACATCTTAAAAATAATTATGTAGTAGATGGTGAACTTAAAGAAAAATTTAAGGAATTTGTCTGCCAGTTTTATCAGAGGTGGAAATCAGATACTGAATCTGATAGTGATATGTCTATATTTAGAGAAAAAAGACAACAAGATGTATTTTCTTTAGAATCAAGAGATAGAATAATACGATTATCTTTTTTCGATTTTTATCCAAATGCGAAGAGAAAAGATACCCAAAGATTATTTAATGAAGCCCAAAGAATTAAGATATATAGAAGGGACAAAGGGATATGTCAAGAATGCTTAAAGGAAGGTTTGGATGAGGAAAATGCAAAAGTTCTTTGGAACGAATATGATGCTGACCATATATTAGCACATTCAAAAAGTGGTTCAACTGATGAAGCAAATGGACAAGTGTTATGTAGAAAACATAATAGGTCTTTTCAAGATAAAATAAAAAAATGATTGTAGAATTATTGTATGGTTGTGGTTTACGTGTGAGTAAACTGGTA
Organism: Candidatus Aenigmatarchaeota archaeon; assembly: GCA_030620695.1. GTDB lineage: Archaea > Aenigmatarchaeota > Aenigmatarchaeia > QMZS01 > QMZS01 > QMZS01. The sequence continues at coordinate 586 of JAUXEA010000026.1, forward strand.
AATTTGAAAAAACAGGATTTTAATTTTGATGAAAAACTTATCCATATAAAACTTGCAAAGGGTAGAAAAGATATGTATGTTGAGATTCCAAATTCTATAAAAGAAAAATTAGAATATTATTCCAATCTCAATAATGAAGAAATATTTTTTCCATCATCAAGGGGAGGAAAATTGACAACTGTATCAAGAGCCAGGTCTCCATACACATTAAAGCACTGATTTGAGAATTATCCAAAAACTTTAGTCCATTCTGATATTAAAATAACTCAGGTTTACTTAGGGATATCAAATCAACTAATAAAAAACATAAAAACTCCTTTAGATTTACTCCAACCCCTTCCTCTTCTTAATTCTTCCTATAACCTGTTCCTGGAGTGAAGTTGGTAATTTTTCAAACACAACATTAATCAGAGAATAAAAACCTTTTCCACCTGTTGCTGATTTTAATGCTCCTTCAAATCCGAGCACCATTTCTGAAACAGGTAGTTTTGCTTTTATAATTGCAGCACCCAGTTCGGTTTCAACATTTGAAACCTGCCCCCTCCTATTTTGGATTTCATTCATTGCACTACCAACTAATTCCTCCGGGACATCAACTCTTATTATCTGCAAAGGCTCTAAAATTCTTGGTTTTGATTCCAGCATTGCATCCCTGATTGCCTGTCTTACCGCAGGAATTACCTGTGCAGGACCCCTGTGTATTGCGTCTTCATGTAGTTCAGCATCCATGATTTTGACTTTTATTTTTGAGCAGGGCTCTTTTGCCAAAGGTCCCTCATCACAAACATCCTTAAATGCCTGTTTTAATAATTCAAAAGTTTCATTTAAATACTGGATTCCTTTTGTTGCATTTATCAGAATATTTTTGTTGTACACATTAAGAATCTTTTTTGCTTCATCTCTTTCCAACCCATATTTGACAAATAATTCTATTGCCTCTGCTTTAATCTTAGCTACTTTTTCAGTTGGAATTTCCCCTGAGTTTAAAGCATCATAAACAGATTCCTCTAAAGGCTCAACAATAATATAAAATTTATTGTGTTTGTTCGGGCTTTTCCCTTCTACTTCATGAGGGGTAATTGATTCAATAGTCTCCCTGTAAACAACAATCGGGGTGGAACTTTTTATTTCAATTTCCTTCTCTTTTAATACATTCTCAACTTTTGCGTTTATGTGTAATTCCCCGAGACCAGAGACCAGGTACTCTCCTGTTTCCTCGTTTATTTTAACTTCTAAACTCGGGTCTTCCTTGCTAACCTGTTTTAGAAATTCAATTAATTTTGGCAAATCTTTTATATCATTTGGCTCTATTGATTTTGTTACAACAGGCTCAAAGATGTGTTTTATTGATTCAAAAGGGGTTATTATATTTTCAGGATTGCAGATTGTTTCACCGGAAAAAGCTTCACTTATCCCAACAATGCCAATAATATTTCCTGCCAAGGCCTCATCAATCTGGACTCTTCTTGGACCTTTATAAATAGAAACCTGCTGGACCCTTTGTCTTTTATGCTGTCCAACAAGATAGACTTCTTCCCCGCCTTTGAGAGTCCCTGAGAACAATCTTGCAGTTGCAACCAGGCCGGCATGAGGGTCAGGGATAACTTTTGTAACAACCCCTGCCAAACTTTCCTTTGAATTACAATTAATCATTCCAGCTCCAGCCCCGGTTTTTTCATCCCCGGACCATATTTTTGAGGTTCTGTATTTCTGTGCTTCTACGGGGTTTGGAAGATGTTTAATTATAGAATCTAATAGAACATTGTGCAAAGGAGCTTTTTTTGCCAATTCCTTTTCTTTATCCTGGTTAGTAAGGTCAACTATATCTTTAAATGTAACTTTGGTCTTTTGCATATATGGAATTGAAATTGCCCAGTTCTTGTATGCAGAACCAAAAGCAACCGAGCCGTCCTGAACATTTACAGCCCATTTCTCAGCAAATTCCGGCTCACCATATTTTTTGATTAACTCATTTACTTCTTTTATATATTTTTCAAATCTTTTTTGCATTTCCTCCGGGGATAACTTTAATTCTTTAACCAGCCTGTCAACTTTGTTTATAAAAAGAATTGGTTTTACTCTCTCTTTCAAAGCCTGTCTTAAAACAGTTTCTGTCTGGGGCATCACACCTTCAACAGCACAAATAACAACAATTGCCCCGTCTACTGCTCTCATTGCTCTTGTTACATCCGCACCAAAATCAACATGCCCGGGGGTATCAATTAAATTAATAAGATAATCAAGTTGGTCATAATTATAAACAATAGAAACATTTGCAGAATAGATTGTAATTCCCCTCTCCTGCTCCTGCTTGTCAAAATCAGTAAAAAGCTGCTTTCCTGCCAGTTCTTCAGAAAGCATTCCTGCCCCTGCAAGTAAATTATCTGTAAAAGTCGATTTTCCATGGTCTATATGTGCAATTATACCAATATTCCTGATGTTTTCCCTGTTTCTCATCAACTTCAAGATATCTTCTGCCATAAATCTTTTATCAATAAAATAATTAATGGGTTCTGTTAATATTTATTTACAACTGAAAGATTCCCCCAATAAACCTAATAAACTACTAATTAAATATATAAATACTTTAAAATTATTATTATGGCAGTAAATGTGAGGTCTTTTTCAGATGTTGTGGGAAAAGATGTTTTTACCTTAGATGGAAAATATTGTGGAAAAGTCAAAGATTTTAAAATAGATTTGGGAAAATTCAGAGTAACTTCACTGGTTGTAGAAGCATTCAGGGGAACCTTTCTTTCTGAGATTTTAGGGGGTGAAAAAAAAGGTGTTGTTGTGCCTTATTCAAGTGTCGAAGCAGTAGACGACATTGTCTTAATCAGAAATATTTTCAAGGGAGTTGTCGGAGAGGAAAGGGAATAATTTATTTTGTGTTTTGGTTTATGGATAAATGGAGGAAGATAAGAAAGGTCATCTAAAGGTGTAAAGTTGAAAATTGGGGGATTATTAGAAAATTTGATAAAAATAAGCCCCGGGCGAGATTTGAATTTACGGAATTTTTTTCTTTCTTTTCATTGAAATTTCATTCATTTTGCTATGCAAAATGATGCATCATTTTCTTTCAGAAAATGAGTGTCTTTCTTCTTAAGAAAGAAAAGTTCACTCGTGACCTGCTGCTTACGAAGCAGCCGCTCTACCAATTGCTCCTTACCCTTCTTTTATCTCGAACACGCTTAGCGTGTGAGGAAGCTCCCTTTCTTTTGGGTAATCTTTTTAGCCAACTTCTTTTTTGGGTGTCGGCCTTTTGGTCAATCTATCCAACAAAGGCTGACTTCGGGAAAGAAAAGGGTAAGACTGAGCTACCGGGGCATAATTATCCAACAAAAGAGATTTAATTTCTAAATCTTAATGTCAGTATAATTAGCAGAGGATATTATGGTAATATACCTTCTGCTATATTTTCAGATTTAATTCTCCTAATTTCTCTACAACTATGGGAGCACAGTCTCTGCACACCCAAATCTCTTTTTTTCCGTCTTTTATTTTTTTGATTATCTGTATTCTCCCTGTTTTATTTGCTTTAAATCTTTTTCCACAGATATTACATTTGTGAAATTTTAACATAATTAAAATTATTAATAATTATGGCAACTGCACCTTACAAAAGGACTCATAAACATGGGAAAGGAAGAGGAGATGAGCAGACAGTAGTCTGCTCTTTCTGCGGAAAAAAGGTGCCGAAATACAAGACATTTAGTGTTCAAAGAGGATTTTCTATTTCAGACAGTTCCCTGCGTAAAGAATTATCCAGAGATATTTTAATGACCCCGACAAGGAAACTCTATGCCTGCCCAAGTTGTGCAAGACACAGAAAAATCTCGCAGCCAGGGAAATCAAGAAAATCAAAAAGGGGAAAGTAATTATTGGAGTTTTATACAATGTTATTTAGCGAAAATAATGGGTAGAATGGTTGTTACACAAACAAAAACTCCAAATCAAGTTCAAACCCAACAACAGGATTTTCTAATTTAAAATTATCCAGAACCTTTGGACAAACTTCTCCAACAACACCAACTTCTTTATTATTAATCATAATCTTTGCAACCCTCCCCTTTATAAATCTTTTATCATCTGTTCTTTTTAATTTATATTTTACCTGTAAATTTGAAAATAAAGAATCCAGAACAGAAGAAATATTCTCATAATTTATGATTGGTTTTGAAATTAAGCATGAGAGACAGGTCTTATCTTTTGTTCTTGTCTCACTTTTTTTGTCTGGGAATACAACTTCTGAAACTTCAAAAATTTTTTGAGGAAATTCATACTGCTGATTATTTTTCAGGACTTTCAATAATTCGGGAAGTATGGAAAATCTTAACATATTTATTGATTTTTCCACTTGGTTCTCCAGAAAAATTACTTCTTTATCAAAATTCCTTCCACAAAACTGGTCTTTCCTGTTGCTTAAAATCAAAGTAAAAACTTCCTGAAAACCAAGACCAACCATCAATTCTCTAATTCTGTTTTTTATTCTTGTGCTTTTCATTAATCCTCCAATTGTTGAAACTTGTGGAAATTCTGGTTTAAAGTTTTTTATTCCATAAGCCCGACCAATATCATCTATAACATCAATCTCATGTAATACATCTGTCCTGTAACAGGGAACAAAAACTTTATCATTTTTAATCAAATAACCCATTCTCCCCAAAAAATTTATTGCTTCTTCTTTGCTGATTTTTATTCCAAGAACTTTATTTATATTTTCCAGATTGAATTTTATTTCTTCTGATTTTAAATCCGGGGTCTCCAGTTTTTTATCAGGATAAATGACTTCTAAGGAATAAATATCTCCGCTCATATCTGCAAGAGTTGTTGCAATTAAATTCAGGGTCTTGAGTAAAGTTTCCAGGTCATCTCCTGTACATTCCACAAAAACCTCTTTTGTTTCTTCTGTAACTTTTCCCAGTTTTGCAGAATTAATTATCGGAGGCATTGATAATATTTCATCTTTGGAGTCCACAAAAACAGGATATATTTTTTTTCCTTCCAGCAACTCTTTATATTCAATTCCTTTTGGGTGTTTTTTCAGGATTTCATTTCCATCCATTTCTTCTTCAAAATCCAAAGGGATAAATTTAATTTTCCCTGGTTTCTCTGCCTTATAATAAATCGGTGGTGTTATCTTTTCAAGAGGATAAATTCCTATTGCTGATTTTTTTCTTTTTCTTGCAAAAGTTTCATGAAGTTTTTCCTGAAAACTTATAAGTTCTTTTAATTTCTCTGGATTAAAATCAATATTTTTGACAACACAACAAACAGTGTAAGCCCTGATTGATTTTACAGTTTTATCAACAAAAACCTTAACTTCAGATTTTTTTGCTTTGTATTCTTTTGGTTTCTCCCCAAGAAAAATATTTATTGCTCTTGCAAGACCATGAACAGAAAGCAAGTCCGGTCTGTCCGGAGTAATCTCTATTACTATCTCATCCCCTTTTAAAGAATCAATCTCAAAACCCAAATCAAAGAGAATCTCCTCAAGTTCTGATACTGAAATTTTTTTCTTAATCAGACTTTTAAAATATTCCAGACTTGTATTCAACATTACCATTTTTCTACCT
>JAUXEA010000115.1 GCA_030620695.1 Candidatus Aenigmatarchaeota archaeon
GAAGTGAATAAAACAACTACATTAACACTTGATTTTGATGCACAAAAATCTATACATTCTTCTGGAAAAGATAAATATATAATGAGACCTACAATAAAGGTAATTCAAGATTAATTTCACCTCGCAGACTCGATTTCTTCCCATTTCTTTGGAATACCCGACCTTCACTTCATTCAGGGGAATTAGCAACTGATAAACACCTCCATTTCATTCCGCCCAAATTTTCCCTACCATAAACTTCTTTTATCTTCGTTCCATTAAGACTCAACCAAACAACAAACCATTTTTACAATCTGCTCAATATTAAATTTTTCTTCTGCTACACTCCACAAACTTCTTTAAGCCAGAGGTTATTTTTTTATAAAATTCAGTATTTTATCCAATACTTGTTCTACACTCAAGTTTGTTGTGTCTATAATCAAATCATAATTTGACTTATCCAAAAAATTTATTTTATAATATTTTTTATATCTGGCATCTGAGTCCTCTACTCTTTTTTTCAGCATTTCTTCCACTTCTTCAATTGTTTTCTTTTTTGGCTCATCAGGTCGTTGTTTTTTAAATATTCTTTCTGCTCCCACTTTTGGATCTATTTCCAAAAATATTTTTATTGAATTTGGTATAAAATAAAATCCTATCCATGTGTCTATTACAAGATTATCTTCCTGTTTCCCAACTTTCCCCAATTCATCATCAACATCTTTGTCTGTCCAGAATTCCCCTTTCCCCAATTCATTTAATTCATCTATAGTCATACCCTTTTCCATTGCAATCTTTCCTCTTAAATCTCCTATAGAATAATGTTTATAATTAAATTTCTTACCCAAAAGTTCTGCTATAATTGACTTACCAGACCCGGGTTTACCAGAGATTGTGATTATCATTTTTTAAACTTTCCTCAAATACCCGCTTTTTGGCTCATAAAGCAAACCCTCTCTTTTCAGTTTCTGGACCAGTTCCTGCCAGTCTGTAATTCCTTCCTCCTCAGCCTGCGCACCAACATCTTCAATTGAAACTTCTTTCATTTCTTTTTCTATTTTATCAACAATATCCAATACAACCCTGATTTTTGACCTTTGTGTTCCTGCAACAGAACTCTCCATCCTGTCAATATC
>JAUXEA010000066.1 GCA_030620695.1 Candidatus Aenigmatarchaeota archaeon
TTGAATGTGCAATGACAATAAAGAAATTAAAACCAAAAATCGATGTAACAGTTTTCGGGAAGGAAAAAAATATTGTTGTCAGGTGTTCTCTGCCTTATGCAGTTTCCGGAGAAACAAAATTAAAAAAATGTGTTAAGCCTGATTTGATGTTAACCAGTAATGGAATAAAGTTAGTCAGGGATGAAGTAATTAAAGTGGATACAAAGCAGAATAAAGTCAGGACAAAGAAAAAAGAATACACCTATAATTTTCTTGTATTTGCAACTGGTGCAAAACCTTTTGTTCCCCCAATCGAGGGGATAAATTCAAAAAATGTTTTTACCTTAAGAGATTATTCTGATGGTGAGAAAATTGCTAAATCTTTAAAAAATGCCGAATATGTCAGTTTGATTGGTGGAGGCCTGATATCTGTTGAGTTTAGTACTCTACTCTCAAAAAAATACAAAGTAACAATATTTGAAATTCTGCCTGATTTGCTTTATTCAAGCTATGATGCAGAAATTTGCAAAGAAATAGAAAATTTGATGGAAAAGAATAAGGTGAAATTATTGTTAAATTCAAAGGTGGAATCAATAACTAATAACAAAGGCTCTAAATATATTCTCTGCAAAAACAAAAAAATCAGGGCAGATACTATAATTCTTGTAACCGGGATAAAACCGGAAATTGAATTAGCAAAAAATTCCAAAATCAAATGCGGAAAATTTGGAATTATTGCAAACAAAAAAATGTTGACAAATATAAAAAATGTTTATGCAATTGGGGACTGCGCCCAGTCTTTTTCTTTTATTACAGGAAAGCCTGCTCCATCCGGTTTGGTAACTCCTGCAATTCAGGAAGCAAAAATCGCAGCTAAAAATATTTGCGGGATTAATATAATGTTTGATGGGCTGCTAAATCCTTCAGCAGCAAAAATTTTCAATTATTCTATTGGGGGGGTTGGTTTAACAGAAAGAGAAGCAATAGAAAATAAAATAAAAGTAAAAATCGGGAGAAGCGAGTTGTCAACAAAATATGACACACAGGAAAAATTCGGGAAAACAAAAACAAAACTTGTTTTTGATTCCAAGGATAAATTGATAGGAGCGCAGTTTATTTCAGAAGAAAATATTGCTGATCTGGTGAGTTTTGCTTCCTTCGCAATTTATAAAAAAATCAGGAGAAATGAACTGATAAATTTAAGTTATCCCGCACACCCGGAATTAACTCCATTACCTTTTTTTAATTCAATTGTTTCTGCGTGTGAAGAAACAGAATAATAAAAAACATTTTTTAAACAAATTTCTGTTAAATTTTACTTATAGCATAAGTGTACCTATTTAGCTAGTTGAAATTCTAAAGTGCCCCCTTTTGATGTTTAGAGCCATTTTAAGAATTTTACGGGTCAAAATTTTGAAAAAATCTTTGTTTTTTGACAATTTTCCAAAAAACCATTCACAGAATGCTAATATTCGCCAAATAAACGCATTCTGTGGGGGTCAGTTAGCTAAATAGATACGCATAAGTTTCTCCTTTTGAAGGATTAATTGTTCTGTAACCCAACTCTTCTAAATTACTTCTTATTCTTAAAAAACTTTTAGCTGATTTTCCGGCTTTTTTAATATCTTTACCCAACTGATTATAAATCCTTCTTCTAGCAATTTCAAGACTAACAGCATATATACCTGTTTGTGGAGTATAAGGTTCGTGTAATCGAGAAAGATAACCATTAAACAATTCTACATCCATTTCTAACTCTTCATTTGGCTTAACTCTTGTTCTGTTAAAAGGCGCAAGTTTTTCTACAGTACCTTCAAGGGATTTATTATATTTAACAACAGCTTTTTTTATCTCACCAATAAAAAAGTCTGTGGCCTTGTCTGGCAGAACACTTCCTATTAATTGCATATTTTCTATTTCTCCTTTTGTCAGACTTTTTCCTGTTGATTTAAAGGGAACAACCCTTTCTTCATTATAAAGACTAAATAAAACAGAAGTTTTTTCAGTAGCAGGTATTATTTTTTCCCATTCTTTAGCCTCTATGAATTCATTTATGGAAGTTGGAAAAAAATATTTTAAAAACACTTGAGTTTTATCTCCAATTATTCTTAAATCTTTAAAAACCTCATCAAATGGTTCCGTATAGCTTAACTTTTCTATAATGGATGGAAAATATTCATTGTCAATTTCCTTTTTAAAAGATTCAAATTTTTCTAAATCACTAGGTTCTATAACATAAAACTCTTTTCCAAAAAGACTGATTTCTTTAATACCTGTCCAGCTATCTCTAACAATCCTCAATTTTTTCTTTTTTCTGACACCCTCTAAGAATTCTTTTAGTTTTTTGCTATATTCACTATTACCTTCTATTCTTGTTTTTTCTTCATCAATGCCGTTTGCTATCCCCTCAAGAGCTGTAATATCACCCACATCAATTTGAGGAATTATCAGTTCTCCTCTTTCTATATTGATTAATTCTTCACTCATATTATTATAAAACAATAAATAATAAAAGAAATTAACAAAACAAACTGTAAATATCTTTATTCAACCTAACAATATTTGTTTTTCCATAATTCTCTTTCTCCACAATTTTTCTCTGAATTAAATTTTCAAGTGTCCTGAAAACCTGAACTTTGGATAAATTTGTTTCTCTTGTTAATTTTGACTGCAGGCAGGAGCCATCAGTTTCCAGTAATTTATCAATTATTTCTCTTTCACTTTTGTCAAACAATTTCAAAACCACTTCTTTATCTATTTTTTTCTCATATTTGGGGATAAGAAAATGATAAAATAAAGTCCCGATAAATACCCCTATAGAAGCAAGAAAAGGGATAAACAAAGGAATTGGAATTGCACACCCACAAACATCCCCGCTTGATATTTCTGTCTGAACATAGAGAGAACTTGCAGCAACAATAAATACAAAAACCGCCAAAATTAAAGTCCCCAATATAATCTTTTTCTCCTGTCTCATAAGGTT
>JAUXEA010000028.1 GCA_030620695.1 Candidatus Aenigmatarchaeota archaeon
TACCCTCGTAGCGACTAACACACAGGATTTCTCAGGAAAATCATCAGTCAAAAAAGACCTCATAACTTAATTTCTTAAGTCCTGCTCCTTTGGCCATTCAAGAAAGGTTTTTATAATTAAAAACCTTTGACTCGGACACCCCCGCAATATTATTTAGTTTTAAAAATTATTATGCCCAATAGATTTGGAAGAGGGAGAATGGGGGGTTCTGCTTTAGGACCCGGGGGAGAATGTGTTTGTCCAAAATGCGGGAATACAATAAAACACCAGTTAGGAGTTCCCTGTTTTCACCAAAAATGCCCGAAATGCGGGGCAAATATGGTTAGAAAATAATTACCTCGTAACCCTCGCCTGTTTAACAACCTCAAGTAAGTCCTTAGCCTTTTTATTCTTCTCAAAATATTTTCTCACAGGCTCAAGGATTTTGGTTAATTCTTCAGAAACCGTATTTTTCAAATCCAGTGGATGGATTTTTCCTTCTTTATAACTTTTTTCCAGTTCTTCAAAATTACTAAATTCCAGGTTTCCACCAAATTTTGCGGGTCCCTCTATTTTTATAGAATCAAATTTCTCAAAAATAATATACTTCACATATTCTAATATTGGATTTAATTCTACTATTTTTTCCGGGCAGTAGGCTTTATTTATTTTCCTTTTAATCTCTTCTGCAGAATCTGTCATAAATATTGCACTTTCCGGATTGGATTTTGACATTTTTAAATCCAAAATTCTGTCTGCAAAATCTTTTGAGTTCGAGGTTGGTTTATTTAATCCCAGAATCATATGATGACTAACTACAACCGGCTTCCAGTACCCAAGTTTTGGCCCAATCTCACGAGCCAGTACATTAACTTTACGCTGGTCCATTCCTAACTGGGTTATATCCGCTTTTAAATGAAAAATATCTCCCGCCTGCATACAAGGATATATTATCTGGGCACCACTTAGTATATCTGTCTCTTTTCTTCCCATTATCTGGGAACATCTTATAATTCTTTTAACTGTTGATGACCTCGCAATCTCTATTGTCTTTTTCCAATGACCTTCTTCTTTAATTATATCTTTTGACCATATAAAATCTATTTTCTCTGTTTTCATTCCACACGCTTTCCACAATTCAATAAAATATTTTCCAGTAGTTCTAATCTTCTCCAAATCCCCACCCATCTTGTTGTTCATCCATGCAAACCAGTCAGCAACCAACATCTTAAAATGTATACCTGCTTTTATCATCTTATTAACATTAATTGTTCTCAGGATTCCCTGTGCAATATGCATCTGCCCGCTTGGCTCAAAACCATCATAAGCAATTGGATGGTCCTTTGTTTCCAAAAGTTCTCTTAATTCTTGTTCAGTTATAATCTCTTCTCCAACTTCTTTAATCAGATTTATTTTTTCTTCCAAATCCATAAACTTAAATTAAATATAAAATAATGCACCTAATAATTGCGGAGAAGCCAACAGCAGCAAAGAAAATTGCTGACTCTATTCTGGAAGAATATAAAACAAAGAAGAAATATTCTGTTAATTACTATGAGTCAAAAGACGGGATTATTGTTGCATCTGCAGCAGGACATCTATTTACACTTAGGGATAAAACAAGAAAGGCATACCCGAATTTTGATTTGGAGTGGCAGCCAAGTTTCAAAAAAAACAAATTCACAAAAAATTTTTACCAGCTGCTTTCTTATCTTGGAAAATCTTCAGACAAGATGACAATTGCAACAGATTTGGATAAAGAAGGAGAAGTTATTGGATACAATATTTACAGGTTTCTCTGCGGGAAAGCAAAGGTTTCAAGAATGGAATTCTCAACTTTGACAAAGGAAGAACTAAAAAAATCTTTTGAAAACAGGAAAGAAGGATATAATTATGGTCTGACAGAGAGCGGTCTCACAAGACATTACCTGGATTTTTATTATGGTGTAAATATTTCAAAGGCATTGACTTCTTCAATAAAAACAGCATCTAACAGGTATTATCTTCTTTCTTCAGGCAGAGTGCAGGGTCCTGCTTTGGAAATTCTTGCTGAAAGAGAAAAAGAAATTGAAAAATTTATTCCTGTCCCCTTCTGGCAGTTAAGTTTTATTACAAGTAAATCTGACAAGAGAAAATTTCAGGAGTTACTTTTCAATTATAAGAAAAGCAAAATCTGGGAGAAAGGAGAAGCACAGAAAATTTTTGATGAATGCAAAGGAAAAAATGCTCTGATTGAAAAAACAGAAGCAAAAAAAAGGATTTTAAATCCTCCTGTACCTTTTAACCTTACAGGTTTGCAGCTGGAATCTTACAAGGTTTTTGGTTTTAGTCCGAGGAGGACACAGGCAATAGCACAGGGCTTATATCTTGGTGGTTTGATTTCTTACCCAAGAACTTCATCGCAAAAACTCCCACCTTCAATAAATTACAAAAAAATCATTGAAAAACTAAGCAGGAAATTCAAAGTTGGAAAAGAAATCCTGAAAAAAGAATTAAAGCCAAATGAGGGGGAAAAAACAGATTCTGCACACCCTTCAATTTATCCAACAGGAGAACTGCCAAAAAAATTAAGGGCAGATGAAGAGAAACTTTATTCACTGATTGTTCACAGGTTTTTTGCTGTCTTTGGGAAGCCCGCGGAAAGATTATCTGTGAGAATTACTGCAGGTATAGAAGAACATAAATTTCACTGCACAGGAGCTAGAACAATAAAAGAAAACTGGCTTTCATTATATCCTTTTGCAAACCTGCAGGAAATTGAATTTCCTAATTTTGTGAATGGTGAAATTCTTATTATTGACAAGCTTAATCTGGAGGATAAGGAAACACAGCCGCCAAACAGGTATAGTCAGGCAAGTCTTGTCAGGGAACTTGAAAAAAGAAATCTTGGAACAAAAAGTACGAGGGCAATGATAATTCATACCTTGTATGAGAGGAATTATGTTGAGGGGCACCAGATAGAAGTCACGGACCTTGGGATGAGAGTTGTTGATACTCTTAAAAAATATGCCCCTGAATTTTTGTCAGAAGAATTAACAGCAAAATTTGAAAAAGAGATGGAACTTGTTGAGCAATCAGAAAAGAAAAGAGAGGATATTTTGGAAGACGCAAGAAAACTCCTGACAGAAACATTTAAAAAATTCAGAGAGAAAGAAAAGGAGATAGGAAATTCTCTTGTTGACTCTGTTGAAGAAACAATAGAAGAACAGAATAATGTTGGGAAATGTGATAAGTGCGGGGGAAATTTGAAGTTTATCCAGATGTACAATGGCTCAAGATTTGTTGGGTGCTCAAATTATCCAAAGTGCAAAAATGGTTATCCTCTTCCAAGAAACTGCGGCATTGAAAAAACCGGGAAAATCTGCGAGCATTGCGGAACCCCGATTCTAAAAATAATCAGGAAGGGAAGAAGACCATTTAACATGTGCCTTGACACAAAATGCAAGAGCAAGGAAAACTGGGGGAAGAAAAAAGAGAAAAAGGCAAAGGTAAAATCAGAGAAGAAAGAGAAAGTAGAAAAGGGGGTTAAAGCGGAGGTAAAAGTAAATAAGGAAGAAGAACCTGGGAAAGAAAAAAAGAGAATTTCAAAAACAGAAAAAACCAGGAAAAAGAAAGTGATCAAAAAAGCGAGTGTAAAAACAAAGGGATAATTCAATAATTATTTCACAATATAACCATCAACAGAACTTAAACCAATGTCTTTGTATAAAATAGGTCTTTCCATTGAACTTAAAACTTCACCCCTCCATTTTTCATCTGTTAACCTGTCATCCATTGGCCAGGCAAATTCATAATAGCTAAATACAGGACCAACTGCAATCCCGATTCTCCCGTCTTTTGATTTGTGTGCAACCAATAGCCAGTCAACTTTTCCTGTCCCGACTTCCAGTACTTTTTTTGTGTTGGCATCTGTGTGAACATCTGCAATCATTGATGTTTTAAATGCCTCATCTTTTCCTTCAAGGGAAATTTTGGTTTCACAAGGCTTCCCAATTGGGCAGGAGCCAGACTCTATTTTTAAAGCAGATGCCAGGTTTTCTAAAATTGAATTAAATTGTGAATCAATACTTTTTATATAATTATAATCATCTTCTGTCAAACTCCCCCCTCTTAATTCTTTTTCTGAAATTATTTTTAGTTTTGCCATCATCTCTGAACTTTTATCCAATGAATCTCTAACTTCTTCTGTTATAACTCCCTGTTCCCCAAGACCCTGTTTCAAAAAGTCAACAGCATATTTTGCTCTTGCATATAATTCAGGGTTCGGCTCAACATAACCATAATATTTTGCTTCAATTGGCATTCCTGTTGCCACAGCAACAGCCCAGGTATAACTCTGCTTCACATATAAAATTGTATCATGTCTTAGTTCAGCCCAGCTTGACAAACCTGTAATCAGGTCTTTCAACTTCCAGACTTCACTTCTCATCCAGTTTGGGTACCCAACTGGTTTTTCCTTTAAAACAGGTTGTAACATCCAGAGCCAGGTGTTATACAGATTCTTTGTCCATTCTTCTTCTGAATAAGAATTTACCAGATTTTTCAGTTCTGTAGTTTTGTCTTTGTAATTGCAGTAATCATTTTGATAATATTTGTCCAAAACCTGTTCTGCTTTGTCAGAGCCAAGAACATTTACAACATCCAGACCAGAAGGCATAAACCTGCAAACAGAATAAAGTTGTGATTCATTTAGCCCCCCGCAAAATCCAAAGAAATACATCTCTGTCGCCTTGCTGCAGACTTCATTCCAGTATTTTGTCCTGTTTTCTTCCATATACCTGCAATAATAAAATCCTTTTGGTTTTGAAAGTTTGGAATAAGTTTCTTCACAATCTAGAACTTTTTTATAATAAGGAGAATTTGTATTTGGTCCAACATTTTTATAAACCAAGTCCCCAAGTATTTGCGAATCAAGCGCATACCTCTGTCCAATCAATCTTAACCCCTGTGTTAAATCCTTTAGGTTTCCTGCCAAGTCAATTTCAAACCCTCCGAGAATTTTTGGTCCCCTTAATTTTGAGATTTCATTTTGCAAATTTTCTGCAATATTTCCTTTTAATTCTTTCTCTTCATTAAAACTCTGACCAAAAACATTTCTTATTGCCAAATCATATTCATAAAAAGTCAGGTCATCTGATACTCCGGCAAAAAACCCGGTTATTGAATAAATTTTATTATAAATCCCGGAGGAGGGATAAGTTTTTCCCTCAAAATCCACTTTTGCGGATTTAACTACATCAGTTAGTAAAATCGCCTGTTTAGTCCAGCTTTCTCCTCTTGCCTTAAAGGTAATTCTCCCCAACCACATCATTGATTTGAAATACTGTTTTAATTCTTCTGAACTTGTATAATGTCCTCTGGGAACATATTGAGAATAATCTTCACAGTAGCATTTCCTTGTGCACACCTCTTTATAAAATTCAACTGAATCCCATTCTTTTTCCTGATAAAATATTTTCCCGCCTTTTATTTCCTGACCGCATTTTTCATCATCCCATTTAGGGAAAGCCATTATCAGGCATTGGTCAGGACAGTCTTTGCTGAAAATCTCACTCTTGAAAAATCCTTCATGTTTTTCTATTCTCTCAATTTCCCTGTTAACATCTGCTTCAACAAAACTTTTAACATTATAATTTGGGTCAAGCAGTTCCATTGCAACAGAAAGATAACCAACATTTCTCCTTGCAAGCTCTTTTAACTCATCATCCTCAAACCCATTATACTGTTTTATTGATTCTTCTACAAGAGAAGTTAAAAATCCTTTCAGCATCGGGGATAATTTTTTAATTTCAAGGTTTTTCAGAATCTCGTTAAATTCAATATGGAATAAATGCAGAACAGAATCCGTTGTTATGAAAACAGGAATATCCTCATGACTTAGAGTTGAAAAAGCATTTTCAAATTTTTCATATTCTCCACCTGGAAGTATAACAACACCATTATCCAGCAGTATCTGCCTTTGCTGTATGTTTAATTCCTTTCCAAACTTTTCAAAAATATC
>JAUXEA010000024.1 GCA_030620695.1 Candidatus Aenigmatarchaeota archaeon
CTGACTTTATTTAATTTCGTATCAACTTCTGTTACTTCTTCTCTGACCAGATTTATTTTTCTGCCGGTCAGCATTTCATCAGGCTTAACACATTTTTTTAATTTTGTATCCCCCGAAATTGCATAGGGCAGAGAGCACCTGACTGTTATATTTTTTTCTTTTCCGAAAACGATTACATCAGTTTTTGGTTTTAATTTCTTTATTGTCATTGCACATTCAATGCCCGCAGGACCGCAACCAATAATACAAACTTTCATTTTCAATAATTAAGTTTGTATTTTATAATAAAAAGAATTACTTTTATTTATTTAAATTATGGTTTTTTTGGCTTAAACCTTTTTATCCAATAAAACTCTCAAATATTCCCCCTCGTCTTCTCTGCCCCAAGAATCCTCTTTATTGCAATAATATACGCACCAGTTCTCATATTAATTTCCTTTTCATTGCAGAATTTATGAACTTTCCTAAATGAACTAATTATTATATCTTCAAACCTTTTTTCCAGATGGCAATCTTCAAAAATATTACCTGTTTTATTCTGGACCCATTCAAAATAACTTGCAACAACACCCCCTGCATTCGCCAGAATATCAGGCAGTACAATGATTTTATTTTTGTAGAGAATTTCATCTGCTTCCAGAGTTATGGGTCCATTAGCCAGTTCCAAAATACACTCCGCTTTTACTTTGTCCGCATTATCTTTTGTTATCTGGTTTTCCAAAGCCGCGAGAACTAAAAAATCAACATCAAGTTCAAGTAATTCTTTGTTAGTGATTTTCGTACCACTATGATTTACAACACTCCCATTTATTTCTTTTTCTTTTTTTACTTCAAAAATATTCAGACCATTTTCATTAAAAATTCCTCCCTTGCTATCACTTACTCCAACAACTTTAAAACCTTCCTGATGCAACATTCTTGCAAGATTAAAACCAGCATTTCCAAATCCCTGAATTCCTATTTTTAATCTTGATTTTTCTTTTTCTCTACCTATCACTTTGAGAAATTCTTTAAGGATAATAAATCCTCCCTTACTTGTTGCATCTTCTCTTAATTTACACCCCCCCAACTCAATAGGCTTCCCGGTTATCATTCCAGGCTCATGTCTTCCTTTTATTTTTTCAAACTCATCCAGCATCCACCCCATTATTTCTGAGTTTGTATAAAGGTCAGGGGCAGGAATATCTTTATCCTGACCCAAGACATATTGAAATGCCCTGACATATGCTCTGCTTAATTCCTCAATTTCTCTCTTTGATAACTCTTTTGGATTCACTCTAACTCCTCCCTTTGCTCCTCCAAAAGGTAATCCTGCCAATGAATTTTTTAAACTCATCCAGAATGCCTGAGATTTCACTTCATCTTCATTTACATCCGGATGATACCTTATTCCTCCTTTTCCCGGACCCAGAGAATCATTATGCAAAATTCTGAAAGCAGGATATTTTTTCCCATTAACATCCAATTCTCTTTTTGCAATTTTCTTAAATTTTAGTAAAATATTAATTTCTTTTTCACTCAGATGCATTAACTTTGAAATTTTTTCAACCCTTTTTTTAATATCGTCAAATGTCATTTTATTCACCCACATATAAGTTATCTGATTTTAAATTTTAAAATACTAACCAAAAAACCTGCTGAAAAATGAGTGTTTCAAACCAAGACTTTTTTCAATTTTGCTTCTTAGAGATTCTTCACTCGGGGCCCCGACAATTCTCTGGATTTCATTATTTTCATCGTCAAGCAGGAGTATTGTTGGCATTGCCATAATATTGTACTTTGAGGCAAGTTCTTTTCCCTCTGAAGTTTTCATTCTCACCTTCCTGAAACTTAACCCATACTCAGAATATTCAGGAGCAATCTTTTCAGCAACTTTCTCCGCATTTGGGCAGTGAGGACAATGAGAGGAAACAAAAACAAGGATTTTCATAACTTAGTTGCTTTTTCTATTATAACTTTCTTAAATAATTTTTTTTATTTAATAATAATATGGTACTTGTAGAAAATCCTAAACAAATGGGCGCTAATGAACATGGTGAAGTAGAGCATAGTACAAGAAGATCAAATTACTGTTCGTGGTGTGGTAAAGAAATTGGTGAAGAGGAACAAGGATCAGATTATTGTTCAGGGTGCGGTAATACTCTTTATGGATATAAAAAAGGAGGCTCAAACTATTGTATACGTTGTGGTATACCTTTAAGAAATGAGAATTGATAAAGAAGAAGGGTCATATCATCAATTTAATTTTGATGTTGCGGAAGATAAATTTATAGAATATCAACAAAGATTTGAAGAAAAAAAGAAAATAGAAGACCCAAATACAAGAAAGACAGAACTTGAGAAATTGTTTGAAGAATATAGCGGAGATTGGGATATAAAAGAGTTGGCCAGAATTTATGCAATGGGTTGTTCCAGAGAGGGTGTAGAAGATGGAGTATATGAAAAATACCCTGGCTATTCTGAAGGAGATAAAAGTAAAGAAGTAGGTAAGATACTAAAAGAAAGTATAGAAAAAGTTAAAAGTGTGGTAGATTTAAGAACTTGTATTTTAGGGGAAATTAAAAATTATGAAATTGGAGAAGGTAAAGATTCTAAAGAGGCTATATTGGAAATTGTTGATGATATGGAAATAGATCCTTTTATGCCTGCACTTGAAGATGCTTATCAGGTAGCATACGGTACTTTAACAACAAGGGATTTAAGAAAACAATTCACAATTTAATTTTCAGATTACAAATTTTTATCCAGCCACCCTCTTACAAAATCCTCCGGGTAGGCACCAAGAAATTCATCAACTATTTTCCCGTCTTTGAACAATTTAACATTTGGAATGCTCATAATCCCATATTTCTGGCTTGTAACCTGAGCTCCGTCTACATTAACTTTTGCCAAAACAAATTTTCTTCCATTCTCGTTGGCAAGTTTCTCCAAAATCGGACCGAGCATTAAACAGGGTCTGCACCATTGTGCCCAGAAATCAACAACAACAGGAATTTCTCTTGATTTTTCTATTACCTCTCCCTCAAAATTTGAGTCATTAACTTCTATTTCAGTCCGGGCATTCCCGTTTTCTTCCATTAATTTCTTTATTTTTTCTTTTTTAAGCCTTTCTAACTCGTCATCCATTTTTATATTTTGGTTTTAAACTTTAAATGCTTTCTCTCTCTCCACCATAACACAAACATTGCAAATAACTTCTATATTATTTTTCTTACAGAATTTCAGAGCTTTTTTTGATTCTGAACCCGGTTGCACCCATACTTTTCTAATTCCAAATTCTTTACACTTAATCAAAATTTTTTCTGTGACTGCGGGAGGAACTACAATGTCAACAACATCTGGTTTTTCCGGCAATTCACCAATAAAATGATAACACCTATCGCCATCAATTTCATCGCAATTTGGATTTATTGGATAAACTTTATATCCTGCTTCTTTTAAGTTTTTATAAACTTTATATCCATACTTCTTTTTGTCTCTTGAAACCCCAACAACTGCAAATATATTTTCTTTTCTCAGAAATTTTTTAATTAACTTTTCATTCATTTTCAATCCTTTTCCTTTGTTTGCTCTTCTAATCTAACCAATTTATTTTTTAGAAAATTGTTAACAACTTCTCTTGCTGTCACTCCTTCTATCTTGTAAATATCAATTAAATTGTCTCTTAGAGTATGAAAGGATATTTCTCCGATTTCCTTTGTTACCAGAACATCTGCTTTTTCTTTTATAATAAAATGTACTGCTTCCATTCCTGCTCTGACTTCTCTCTTTCTGCCTGGGTTCTCTTTTGAATAAAATTTGTGAATAGATTTTTTGGTTATATCAACAAACAAAAAATAATTTGCTTTTCCAAAATGTTTCATTACTTCTGAATTTAAACCTTTTGGCTTTAAAACCGGGATTGCAATCCTGTGTTTCTCAGTTTTGTAAGGTTCAACATGCACTGTAAAAGAATTCACCTGGCTTATTTTTTCTTTTATTTTACTTTCAATTTTATCTGTAATTTCGTGAGCTCTTTCAACTGGGACAAATTTTTTGACTTTTATTTTTACTTCTCCAAAAATAAAAGGGCCTGATTTTCGTAATTTTAAATCTGTAAAATCATCAACACCTTTTACACTTTTTATAGTTTTCTTTATTTGTTCTTCCTTTTCTTTACTTGGGCTAATATCCATCAAAGCAAGAATAGAATCTTTTATAGAAAAAATACCGATTTTTAAAATCAATAGAGAAATTACTATTGTGACAATTCCTTCAATGTAAGGAATTTTGTAATAACTCAGGAAAATCGCCAAGAAAACAAAAACTGAAGAAATACCATCCATAAATCTTTCCTTTGAATTTACAATCAGCAGTTCTGAATTTATGTTTTTTCCAATATTTCTTAAATATTTTGATATAAAAAATGAGACAAAAGAAGAAACTAAAGCAACTAACAAAGCAAGAAAAGGTAAATTAATTTCCTGGATAATAAAAAGTCTTGAGTAACCCTCAATTAACAAGTTACCTGCTGCATACAAAATAAAAAATGAAATAAACAAAGTTGCCAAGGACTCGGCTTTATAATAACCATAAGGAAATTTTTCATTTGGCTTTCTCTGTGCTATTTTCAATCCAAACCAGGAGGCAACATCAATTGTCAAATCAGTTAAACTGTGCAGGGCATCAGTGATTAAGACAACACTCCCGGACAAAAAGCCTACAACTCCTTTAATAATTACCAGCAAAAATGAAACCAAGGCTGCTCTCCCTGCAGCTTTTTGTCCTTTCTTTAAATCTATTGGCATAATTAGTATTTCAAGAAATCAAAGAAAGTGTTAATAGTTCATTTATCCATAAGTATTTTTGTTTCATCTCATGAAGTTTGAAGAGAATTTGAGAAGTTTTATAAAATTACCTGTTTCTGCCTCTTCCAAAACCTCCTCCTTGTCCAACTCCTCCACCCATTCCTCTCCCCATAACTCCCGGGGTGGTGACTTCTTTAAGTTTGCCTTCAATGAATAAATCCACATTTTCCTTAACTGTTCCTCCGCTTGCTCCATAAATTTTTATTCCCAACTGCTGCAGAACACCAAATGCTTTGGGCCCGACTGCACCGGAAATCATAGCATCAACTTTCTCATTTGCAACAAACTGGGCAGCAGAAATTCCTGCTCCGCCTGAATATGCTGTTGCCATATTTTTCATTGTTTTTTCCTCTTTTATTTTTTTGTTTTCTATCTCAACAAAAACAAAGTAAGGGCATCTCCCGAATATTGTACTCACCTGACTATTTAATCCTTCTCCCATTGAGCTAATTGCTATTCTCATATTACCTTTTCGCTCGAGCCTTTTTGATAAATATAACCAATAAAAGGCTCGGTTGAACTAACCGCAATTCTCATTATTTTAATAGGTTTAGTTTAATACTTCAAAATATTGTGGTAATTTATCTTATTTCCAAAAAACCATTAACAATCAAATCTATTGCCTCCTGCTCATTCAAACCCCTGCTTCTCAGGTAATATAATTCCTCTTCAGAGATTTTCCCGATTGAGGCTTCATGAGTAACCTGTGCCTGCCTGTTTTTACAGATTAATTCCGGTGTCAGGGAGATTTCTGAATTTTTATCAATTAGCATGCCCTGGCAATCCAGGTGACCTTTACTCTCTGCTTCACACAAAATCTGGGAATGAGTGTAAATTTTAGTGTTTTTTCTTCCTACCAGTCTTAATTTTAAAATACCTGAAGAGTTCTTTTCCTTTAAAATTAAATAATCTTTAATTTCAATTCTGGAATTCCTGCAGTCTCCAATAATTTTCAGGTTAGCAGAAGAATTTTCAGAGCAGAAAACTTTTGTTTTTATCTTGAGTTCTTCGGGTGTAGAGAAAGTTTTATAAGTATAATTTAATTTGGAATTCTTGCCTAAAAGAAATTCGTAATTTGTATTAACACCATCTTTCGGATTCCAGGAATGAATATGTTCGTATTTTAAAGAGGAATTCTCTTTTAAAATAATTTTCCCGCATGCATTATGTCTACCACATAGATTTCTTTTCAGGGAATTGCAGGTTCCCTGAATTTTAATATTTAGATTTTTCTCAACAACAACAAGATTATTAAGTTCCTGCTGAATATCTTTGGAGAGAATACTTATGCAGGTAAGAAGAGGAAAATCAATCTGTTCTTTAATCCAGATAAAATAACCCTGCTCTGGTTTTTTTACAAAGTACTCTCTTGACCACTCATATTTTTCAAATGCTGATTCACTTGGCAGAATTTCAACTCCTCTCAGTTTTAGAATATTCTTTACCTTATTGTCAACCTGCCAGTAATTTACATTTTTTGCATTTTTCATAACCATACTTTTTTATAACACTTAAAACTTTTTTAAAATCTTTTTCTTTGCAAATAATTTTTCCATTTACCATTACATTGACCAGGTCGGGCTTTAAAAAATTCAGTATTTCCCCGCTGTGTGTGATTAACAAAATTGAGACACCTTTCCGGATTAATTCTTTTTTTATTATCTTGGTCACTTTTTCCAGTCTTTTAATATCCAGCCCTGAATCAATTTCATCAAAAATTACAAGTTTCGGTTTCAGGGAAATAATTTGTATTAATTCAGATATCTTTTTTTCCCCGCCTGAAAAATCCAGATTTATTTCTCTCTTCAGTAAATTGTGACCCACACACA
>JAUXEA010000108.1 GCA_030620695.1 Candidatus Aenigmatarchaeota archaeon
TATATTCTGTTACTTCTGTTAATTGTTCTGTCTGTTGTTTTTATTTATATATATAATAGTTTAAGTTATGAAGAGAAAATTTAATTTCTTTGTAGTTATTTTGATGCTTTTTTGTTTAATTTCTACAGTCTTTGGTACAGAGATAGATGTTAAACAAGGGATAGTAAAAGAGACTTCTTTTGAAATAAGAAATGGTTATTCAGAGGAACTCCTGTATTCTATTTATTCTATTGGATGGCACCCCTGGATTTTCTTCTCCTATTCCCAAATTTTGCTTGACCCGGACGAAGCAAAAAATATCAGAGTTTTCTTAATTCCAAGTTTGGAAGTAGAACCCAAGACTTATAATATAGATTTGGTTGCAGAATCAACGAAAGACAAAATAACAAAAAATATAAAAGTCAGGGTTTTAAGAGCAATAAAAAAACCAGAAATAAAAAGTTTTTTCTTTGATGACAAGAAAGTAGAAATCTATCTGGATTCACTGGAAGAACTGAAAGCAAAATTGGAAATATATAAGAAGGGTGAGTTATTGGAATCTATTGAGAAAAATATTTTAGTTGGTGAGAATAAGATTATTAGAACTTTAAGTCTTGATATTGGAAATTATCTTGCAAAATTAAAAATTTACAAACAGGATGAGTTGGTTGATGAAACAGAAAAAACTTATTCAAAAGAATTTGTTTCAGGTATAATGCAAGAGAAAGATGAATGGGATTACTTTATTGTATCAGGCTCAAGAATAAGTTTTGAAAATAAAGGGGAGCAGGCAGAGAGAAAAGTCTATGTGGTTCTAATAGATAAATCAAAAGATTCTTTTTTCAATGCTAATAATTATAAAGAAAGAACTGAAGAGGGAAATCTGGTAAAATACACATGGGATTTCATTTTGTTGCCTAATCAAAAATATATTATAACTTATTCTTATAATTACTCTGTTTTATTTATCTTAAGTTTAACAATAATCTTTTTTGGTTTATTGCTCTATTTTTCAATCAGAAAAGAAATAAAAGTAAAGAAAAATTTTGCTAATGGTGTTCATGAAATTAAAGAAGGTAGAAAGATAAAAATATGTATAGAAGTAATTAATAAAACAAAACAAGAACTGGCAAATATTATTATTAAAGATTATGTACAACCAATTTTTGAACTGAAAAAAGATTTTCAGGGA
>JAUXEA010000053.1 GCA_030620695.1 Candidatus Aenigmatarchaeota archaeon
TACCGGAACTGTTAAAACTGCAACAAAAACACAAAGAGGAAAATAATGTTGAGATTTTTCTTGGAAAGGAGGGAATAAAAACAATAACAAACAATATTTTAAAAGTTGGTAAACCTCTTCATGTTTTGGATGGTGAAGGAAGAATTTTTGATTTCTTAAAATATTTCATGCCACAATTAGTTAAAAAGCGGATAAAATTAAAAATAAATGCAAAAGTAATTTATGATGAAAATGTTAGAAAGAAAATATTAAAAACTCCTTTAACAGAAACCAAATTCACACCGGAAAAATACAGTTCTCCAATATCAATAGCAGTTTATGGAAACAATGTAAACCTGACAATTTTTTCTGAGAATCCGGTAGCAATCCATATAGAAAGTAAAGATATTGCAAAGAGTTTTATGAATTATTTTAATTTGATGTGGAGGGTTGCAAGGAAATAGTCTCTTAAATTTAACTAATTTATGCGGGTATTAGGAATAGAAAGCACGGCACACACTTTTGGAATTGGTGTTGTTGAAAATAAAAAAATTTTGGTTGATGAAAGAATAGTTTACAAACCTAAGGAAGGAATTGTACCAATAGAAGCAGCAGAGTTTCATAGAGAACATTCTGCTAAAGTTTTACAAAAAGTAGAAAATAAAATTAATTTTAAGGAAGTAGATTTGATTGGTATTTCCACAGGACCCGGATTACCCCCCTGTCTTTATTTTGGGTTGGAATTTGCAAAAAAACTCGCAGCAAAGTTAAAGAAACCTTTAATCGGAGTAAATCATTGCCAGGCGCATATTGAAATCGGAAAAACTTTAACAAAACCAAAAGAACCGATTATTTTGTATGTTTCCGGGGGGAACACACAAATTATTTATGAGAATAAAGGGTACAAAATTTTGGGGGAAACACAGGATATTGGAATTGGAAATGCAATAGATAAGTTAGGAAGGGCTGCCGGGCTAAGTTTTCCTGCTGGCCCAAAAATTGAAAAAATTGCAAGGAAAGGAAAATTTGTTTTGCTGCCTTATTCTGTCAAAGGAATGGATTTAAATTTTTCCGGGGTTTTATCAGAGAGCATCAGAAGGTTAAAAAATGAAAAGGAAGAAGATATTTTTTATTCATTTCAGGAAGTTTGTTTTGCAATGTTAACTGAAGTTAGTGAAAGAGCACTGGCAGCAACAGAAAAAAATGAGTTGCTCTTGGTTGGGGGTGTTGCACAGAATAAGAGATTGCAGAAAATGCTAAAAATAATGTGTGAAGAAAGAGGAGCAAAATTAAAAGTGGTTCCAAAAGAATTTGCAGGGGATAATGGGGCAATGATTGCTTTGACCGCTTTGGTAACTTATAAAGACAAGAAAATAAGGAATGAGACAGAAGTGAGACCAAACTGGAGGATAGATAATATATATAAATAGTATTTTATTATGACACAAGAATTGAAAAGGATAGAAGTTGTGAGTTTTGCGGTGGTTCTTGGATTAGTGGGAGCAGTAATTGGGTTGATTGTTGGAATACTTGCTGCGTTGTTTGGAGCTATGATAGGTTCAGTTGCCAGTGCAATGGGCCTGGGACTAGGTGCAGCATTTGGAATTGGAGCAATAGTCATTTTCCCTGTAATGCTATTCATAGAAGGTTTCATCGGAGGAGCAATTTTCGCACTAATCTACAATTTTATTGCTTCAAAATACAAAGGAATTGAGATAGAATTGAAATAGTTTGTTTTTATTTTTGTATTTTTATTTAAAATTAGTTTATAGGTAAATTTCTCTATATATTTTTTTAAAACAGATTCTAATATGGTAGAAATAAGAACTCTTAAGGAGGGAAATTACATTAAAATAGATGGCGAGCCCTGCAAGATAATAAATATGTCCAAAGGAAAAACAAGCAAGCACGGGGAAGCAAAAGCGAAAGTAGAAGCAACAGGTGTTTTTGACGGGAAAAAAAGGACACTTGTAAAACCAGTGACTGCGGGTGTTGAAGTTCCTATGATTTTGAAAACGAAGGGGCAGGTTGTAAGTGTTCAGGAAAACACAGCTCAGATAATGGACCTTGAAACTTATGAAATGTTTGATTTGGCGATTCCAGACGGCAGAGAAGTGAAAGAAGGGGAAGAAATTGTCTATATAGAGGTAGAGGGCAAAAAAGCTTTAATGGGGAAATAATTGATTTTGTAATCAAAAACTAAAAAATCCTGAACTTTGCTTTATCAATCCCCCCACCCGTAATTTCAAATTCTGCTTTTATTCCTTCAGGCAGACTCCTATGTTTTCTCAAAATTGCCAGTCTTCTGTTGTCATCCACTTTTTTTAATTCAACCAGACACTTGCTCCAGTATTTTACAACATCTCTCCCCGAGAGTTCTATCTCATCTGAGTTCACAGAATAAACCTGATTTGTAATTATTACAGGAATTTTTTTCTCTTTTGCTATGAAAGAAAGTGTGGCAAGTTGGTTTGCTAACTCCTTGTTTACTTCTGTAAAATTATCCTTGTTTAGTTCAAGCCTGTATAAAGAAACAATTGAATCAACAATAATTAGTTTGGTATTTAATTTCTTCAGTTTCTGAATTACTCTTGCCTGTTCTTTAAAATTTGTTGGGTTTTCATACAAAACTCTTTTTAAATCTTCTTTTGTTCCCCCCATCTGGAAAAATCTTTCAGTGGAGAACCCGTTTTCTGTGTCAACATAAACAACATTCCCCTGTTTCAGGCAGGACAGGGTGAACAAGAGTCCCAAGTTTGTTTTTCCTGAGCCCGGGGGACCATAAAAGTTTGTAATAACAGTATGCTCTGCCCCCCCATTCAATAATTCATCAATAACCTTTGTTCCACTTGAAAGTCTTTCTATTTGCATAAATTATTATCTTTTAAAACCTTCTCTGCTGTTTCCTGTTCTTTGCTTGTATTTACAGGCAGCCAGACAGAAGAAGGAATAACCATGGAAAATACTTTGTTCCTTCTTGCTAAATCAGGTAGAACTGTTTGCTCAAATTCAGGATTCTCTTCTGAGTTCAAATCAATTTTCTTTTCTATCTCCCTATAAACTTCAGGTTCTATTATATTCAAACCAGTGCTGGTATATTTTTGGATAAAAGGTTTTTCTATAAATTTTGTAACAAGTTGTTCTGAATCTATATCAGCAACTCCGTAAGGATAAGCAGTTCCGGAAACAAATAAAGAGGTCACAAGAATTTTTTTATTTTCTACACCCTGCAGATGATGCAGAAGAAATTTTATTGGCAGATTTTTTTCCAGATACAAATCATCAGGATAGCAGACTATTGCCCTTTTTGTTTTATCAATTTTATTATTAATTAATGCATTTTTTAATGATTTTCCCCTGCCTTTAATACTTTTTGGTTCCACAGCATAAACTACATTTATTCCGTATTTGGAACCATCACCAACATATTCTTCTATATCCTCGTGCCTGTAACCAAGCAGAAAAACAAAATCCTTAAAATCACAGTTTCTGAGAAATTTTATAGAATAGTCCAGCAAAGTTTCTCCGTTTATTTTAAGAAGGGCTTTTGGCTGGTCAATATTCCCCATTCTTTTTGCTCTACCACCCGCAATTATAATTACCTGTGTTTTGTTTATTTCTTCTTCTATATTTTTTAGAGCGTTCATAAAATTAGAAAATTTAAATTAATAACCTATGAATTTTATGGGCCTATAGTGTAGTGGTTTAGTAAATACACTAAAACATGCCTGCTCCGCAAGCAGGAGACGCTGGGTAGCCTTTGGTACCAGTATCGAATCCCAGTAGGTC
>JAUXEA010000086.1 GCA_030620695.1 Candidatus Aenigmatarchaeota archaeon
AAAAAAGGCATTGAAAGATGTTGAGATGCCAAAGGAAAAAGAAAGAAAAGTTGGAGAATGCCTGGTTGTTTTCTGGACTGCTGAGGAACAGGACAGCAATATAGAGAAAGTTGCTGAGAACTCTTATAATGAAATAAAACTTGTTGCTGACCAAATTAAGGAAAAGAAAATTGTTCTTTATCCCTATGTTCATTTGTTATTTGGGAGCAAGCCAGCATCAAAAGAAACTGCATTAGAAATTGAAAACAAGCTGGAGGAAAAACTGAAAAAAGAATTCAATGTTTATAAAGCACCTTTTGGTTTTTACAAAAGTTTTGGAATTGAATGCAAGGGGCACCCCCTGGCAGAACTAAGCAGAGTTGTTGGAGCAGAAAAAGAGGGAATACCGGAAGCATTAAAAAAAGAAAAAAAATTAAAATCCAAATTTTATATTTTTGAACCAAGTGGAGGAACAAATGAGATAAAATTAGAGAATGGGAAACTTGTTGGATTTAATTTTTCAAAACATAAAAAACTTGAAAAATTAGTCAAATATGAAATGCAGAAAAACAGGAAAGTAGACAAAGAGCCTCCACATATAAAGTTGATGAGAAAACTTGAACTCGCTGATTATGAATCTGCAAGTGACCCCGGAAATTTAAGGTTTTATCCAAAAGGCAGGTTAATAAAATCTTTGATTGAGGAATGGGTAACAATTAAAACATTAAAATATGGTGCAATGGAAGTAGAAACCCCGGTAATGTATGATATTAATCATCCAGCGCTAAAAAAATATCTTAACAGGTTCCCGGCAAGGCAGTATACAATTGAGACCCCAAACAAAAAAGTTTTTTTAAGATTCGCAGCCTGCTTTGGCCAGTTTCTTATGGCACATGATGCAAACATTTCTTACAGGAATTTACCTTTAAGACTTTATGAATTAGCAAAATACAGTTTCAGGGTTGAGCAGAGAGGTGAACTTGCTGGTCTAAGAAGATTAAGAAGTTTTACAATGCCTGACTGCCATGCTTTGTGTGAGAATATAGAGCAGTCAAAAAAAGAAATGATGCTCAGATTTGAACTTTCAAAGGAAGTTCAGGATGGGATAGGATTAAATGAGGATGATTTTGAATTTGCAATAAGGAGTGTAAAAGACTTTTATAAAGAAAACAAAGAGTTTGTTCACAGCCTTGTTAAAAAGATGGGAAAACCAGTACTTGTTGAAATCTGGGATGACAAATTCTTTTATTTTGTATTTAAACATGAGTGGAATTTTGTTGATGCTCTTGATAAGGCTGCAACTCTTACAACAGACCAGTTTGATGTGGAAAATTCCAGGACTTATGATATAAGTTTTATAGATAAAAAAGGAAAAAATCAGCACCCAATAATTTTGCATCTTTCACCGAGTGGGGCAATAGAGAGAGTCATCTATGCTTTGCTTGAGAAAGCTTGTATTGAGCAGAAAGAAGGAAAAAATCCGGTTTTCCCTTTATGGCTTTCTCCAACCCAGGTCAGATTGTGCCCTGTATCTGATTCCTATCTGAAATTTTCAAATGAAATTGCAGATAAATTAGAAAAAGAAAAAATCAGGGTTGAAATAGATGACAGAACAGAAAGTGTGCAGAAAAAAATCAGGGATGCTGAAGTTGACTGGGTTCCTTTAATTGTTGTTCTTGGAGAGAAAGAATTGGGAGGGGAATTGCCTGTAAGATTCAGGGAAACAGGAGAAGTAA
>JAUXEA010000099.1 GCA_030620695.1 Candidatus Aenigmatarchaeota archaeon
GATTCTAAAAGAGAAAACCAGCAATTTCAGCAAGGAAATTTCAAAATATAAATTTTAATTCTTTTATTTAATTTTTCAATCTATTTTTTTTTGGTTTTTCTAGGGTATCTTTCTACAGAGTTTCTTTTTCTAAACAGAAATTGTTGGTAGAAATTATAAAAGTATATTTTCAAGTATCTAATAAAACTCAAACCCCTCCAGATATTTCCTCTTTGCTGATTTTATTGTTCCTGCCACTCCCAGGGATTTGATGCAGACTTTTTTTTCATTTATCTCGGTTATAAGTGCTAATGCCAATCTGATTAATTCAACATCTCTCGGATTGCATCTTATAACAAATCTTTGTTTTTCTTTGTCGTACAAGTCAGATAAAAATTTAAAATTTGCCCTCGCCAATCCAAGAATTCCAATCAGATTTATTGTATGGCTAAAAACAGATTTAATTAATTCCTCAAACTCTATTTTCTGCTCTGGAAGAACTTCAAAAACAATATATCTCTTTTTTTCTCTGTAAGAAGAAGGCAGGGTTTTTATTTCCATTTTCAATAATTAAGTTCAACACCCTTTAATGGCTGGTTTAATTTCTCCCTGTTTTTTGTTATTAATTTTTCAGGAAGTACAGAATTTGCAAGAAGAGCATCATATAGGTTTGCACCAAGAGCAAATGAAAGAGCAGATAATTCCCTCCCGCTCCTTAACTCAAACACCTCCACTGCACCAGAGTTCACAATAAAATTTGTTTTTGTTCTTATACAAAGTCTGAGAAGCTCTTTCATTTTATTTAATTCCCTGATTTTTTCCATTCCTGTTGCTGTGAGCAGTTCCCTGAAATTTAGTTCTATAAAGGTATTGTGTTCTTTTGCTCCCCTGCAGCAAATATGGTCTATACCACAATCATATCTTCCTTTTTCCGGGTGGCATAAAACATCAACATAATTTGAAGAACATGCAGTTCTGTTAATTTCGTAGTTTCCACCTGAGACAAACACAATTTCAACTTTAGACCTGACCTCTCTTGCTGTTTTTTCAATGTTTTCCTTGATTAAAACTCCTGTTATCAGGTCTATTTCTGTTCTTTCATTTAACCTTTTTATCTCTCTTAAATTATTCTCCAGATTTTCCAAATCACTTACAATACAAATCCCGGAGAAATCCAGTTTTTCTACTCTCTCTATAATTTCCTGAATGTTCTCTCCAAAAGGTATATTTAAGTCATAAAATCTGCGCTCCATAAATTAATTATTTTAGAATAAAGTCAGCCTTTAAAAACAATTGTTTTTCCTATAAAAATCAAAGGGTCATCACTAACCACCTTCTTATTTTCCGTTGACGCTTCCTTCTTTTTTCTGAAAGAAAAAAGGGGCACC
>JAUXEA010000046.1 GCA_030620695.1 Candidatus Aenigmatarchaeota archaeon
CTCTTTGGAAGAATTCTGCAGCCATTTCTTCATATTTTATTCCCTCTCCAAGTTTGTCTAATTGATGGTAAAACTTACCTATACTTTCACAGACTTTGCCAGTAAGTCCCCAATTTTTATTTTTTTCATAAATCTCCTTGGCCTTTTTAAAGAAATATATTACATCTTCAAATTTACTTTCTTCCATAGAAGCTTTTCCAAGAGTAATATATATCAACGGACGCTGTGATAAACCAAGTTCTCCAATAAGATTTTCTAATTTTTGCATTTCACTGTCATTTTCTACTATTATAATAATTTAAAATAGTTATATTCAGTATGAAAGAACTTTTTGTTGTGGGTGTTATTTTATTGATTATCGGAATAATTCTTATCCTATCCTCATTAGCCTCCAACTCAGAAGGAAAAGTTAAATTTGCATTTGGTGGTTTTATTGGTCCTATTCCTTTTGGGTTTGCAAATTCCCCTGAAATGCTGAAAATTGTGATTGCAGTTTCTGTTGTTGCTTTAATTGTTTTTCTGTTGTTTTTAAAATATTTTTAGGCTTAATAACTTTTACTTCTTTTTAATTCTTTTCAAAATTATGCTACTCCTAACTTCAGACTTCCATCTTGGCTATGGCTATGGCACTGAGAGAGAAAACGATTGTTTTTTTGTTCTAAAAGAGATTTTAAACCAGAACTCTGATTTAATTTTGTTTGGTGGGGATTTGTTTGATTCAAGGGTTCCAAGACTGGAAATTCTCTCAGAGGCAATGCATTTTCTGTCAAAGTTGAAAGAGAAAAAAACTGAAGTTAAATTTTTGGAGTGCGACAAGGAAATTAACAGGAGGGCTTTACATGGAATCCCTTTTATCTCAATTTATGGAAATCATGAGAGGAGAGCAAATTTAATAAACCCGATTCAAAGTCTGGAAAAAGCGGGATTGTTAATTAATTTGCACTGCCAGAAAATTGTTTTTGAATTAAATAATGAAAAAATTGCAGTTCACGGGATGAGCTATGTCCCGGAAAAATATGCAAAAGATGTTTTGACAGAATGGAATCCGAAACCTGTTGCCGGAGCAAAAAATATTTTATTGGTACATCAAAATATAGAACCTTTTGTTTATTCTCCTTTGGAAGATGTTTATCTGAAAATCTCAGACCTGCCGGAAGGCTTTGATTTTATTATTAACGGACATGTCCACTGGAAAAATATAGTACCTATTGGACAGGGAAAATTATTAATGCCCGGGAGCACAATTCCAACACAATTAACAAAAAAAGATTCTGAAATCAAAAAAGGTTATTTCATTTTGGATGGAGAATTGAAATTTAAAGAAATAAGGCAAAGAGAATTTTTTTATAAAACTGTTAAGACAAGTGAAGAGATTGAAGAATTTTTGAATAGTTTGGAAGAAAAAGAAATAAAGCCAATAATCAAAATCAAAATAAAAAATGCTTCCTCGCTTGATTTGGGTATTATAGAGAGAAAATACAGGAATAAAGGAATTCTAATTTTCCAAAGGGAGATTGAGACAAACTTTGAGAAGCAGAAGACAGAAATTCTTAGAAAACAACTGACAGCAGAAGAATATGGGGTGAAATTGTTGAAAGAGAAGAGTAAATTTGGGGATGCAGACGAACTCCTAAATTTGATTATTGACGACGATTCCGGAGGTGTTGAGAATTTGTTAAGAGATAGTTTTGAGAAAGACTCTAAAAATACTACTGATTTATGAGTATTTAAAGTTTTCTTTCAAATTAATTTAGGTGAAAAAGATGAATAAAGATAGAATATCAGTTAAAATGACATATTCCCCAGTTAAAAATATTAAGTATACAGAGTCAGATTTAAAGAAAATATCTGATGAAATAATCAAAAAGGAAGAATTTGCTGTAGAGCCGTTTGAGAGTTTTGTAAAAGTTTATGATTCTGATGAAGAAATCAACGCTGAAATTTATTTTAATAATACAATCAATTATTCCAAAAGAGGATTAAATAAAGAAGATTTCACTCCAGATCAATTAAAATCTATAGCAAAAGAAGGTTTAAAGTTTGCACAGGAAAATACACCAACAAAAGATTATACGAAGATTGAAATTTCAGTATTTGGAATTAATATGAATGATTTCTATCATAACAAAGCAAAATTTGTCATTGAGGAATTCAGTAAAGAATTATTTGGAGAATGTGCTAAATGTACTGAAGATTGTTTAAATGAAACTTATTTCCATGTTTCTATTAAATCTACTGAAGTGCCTGTTCTTGAGATTTCAGATTAATGAAATTTTGTATTTCAAAAATTGTACTTTCAGAATCTTAGGAGAAAACAACTTTATTCCCAAAAACACTAACTTCACATTCTCCTGAACACGAGCCTGAAGAATCTAAATTAACATCACAATTATAAACAGAAGAACCAATTATCTTTAGAGGATTTGTTTCTATTTTAAAATCTATTATATCCAACTCAAACTCACCTTCCTTCTCATCTAAACTTCCCAAAAAACTGCAAATTTTTTCTGCCTGAACTTTTTCCAGTTCAATATTTCTGCTGGAGACAAACTCACTTGTAAAAGAATAAAAAGACATGGAGACAAAAATGCCAACACTAAACAAAAGAACATAAACCAGTGGTGGATAAATTCCTTTCATATTTTATTTAGGTAATTATGAATAGTATTACCCAACTTCATTTTTTGGCTTAAAGGTTTTTACATTTTATTGACCAACTTCCTTGTTTGGGAGGCAAACCTTGTTTTTTCGGAGAAAAAATATATGTTCTATCTTCAATAGAACAACCTTTTTTAAAGGGTTGCTTTATTAATAATTTAAAACAAAATATAATATGATAATCCCTGTTAGATGCTTTACCTGCGGAAAAGTTATTGGTCAGTTTTGGGAAGAATATAAAAAAAGAGTTGAATCAGGAGAGGAAGCAGCAAAAGTTCTGGATAATTTAGGAATCACAAGATACTGCTGCAGGACAATTTTTCTGACACATGTTGATTTGATTAAAGAGGTTGCTCAGTTTAGGGTTTAAATTTCAAACACCTCAAAGTTCAAATACTCTAATTTATTTTCTCTTAAATTATGCTCTATGACTTGATTATTGTTGGGGGTGGTCCTGCTGGTTTGACAGCAGCAATTTATGCAACGAGGAATAAATTAAAAACTCTTGTTTTATCAAAAGAGAAAGGAAAATTAAGTTTATCTCCTGTAATTGAAAATTATCCGGGGTTTAAATCTATTTCAGGGTCAGAGTTGCTTGAGAAATTTGAAGAGCAGGCAGGAGAGTTTGGTGCAGAAATCAAAGAAGGAGAGGTTCTGGAAATTGAATCTAAAGGAGACAAATTCAAAATTCAGACAAGAGAGAATATTTATGAAGGTAAATTAGTTATTCTGACTATGGGAACAGAAAAAGCAAAATTAAATATTGAAAATGAAGATAAATTCATTGGAAAGGGAATTTCCTATTGCACAATTTGCGATGCGAGATTTTTTAAAGATAAAATTGTTGGTGTTATTGGAGGAAGCAATTCTGCTGCAATGAGCGCTCTCCTGCTGGCAAGGCATGCAAAGAAAGTTTATATAATTTACAGAAGAGAAGAATTAAGAGCAGAGAAAATCCTTGTTGACAAATTATTAAAAGAAAATGTAGAAATAATAAAAAATTCTGTTGTAAAAAAAGTGGCTGGTGAAAATATTTTGGAGAGTGTAATTCTAAAGCAGAATGAGAAAGAAAAAACTTTAAAACTAGATGGTTTGTTTATTGAAGTCGGGTATATTCCTGCAACAAATTTAGCAAAAAAAATTGGTCTTGAACTTGAAAACAATTTTATAAAAGTTAATGAAAAAATGGAAACAAATGTGAAAGGTGTTTTTGGTGCCGGGGATATTACAACATGTTCAAATAATGTGGAGCAGATAATAACCGCCTGTTCTGAAGGTGCAATTGCATCAATTTCTGCTTACAGACATTTAAAAAACAGGAAATAGAAAATCTAAAAATCAATTATTTATGCCCAATTTTTATAGTAGGATATTTTAAATCACATTTCATATCTTTTACTTTTT
>JAUXEA010000034.1 GCA_030620695.1 Candidatus Aenigmatarchaeota archaeon
TGAAAGAAATCGCGCATTTCTTCCGGAGATATAAGGAATTGCAGGGTAAAGAAGTGAAAATTGTTGGGTGGGAAGACAAAGACAATGCTTTGGCTGAGATTAAAGAATCTATAGAGAGGTTTAGATCCAAATTTGGTTAATATGTTTTATTTAGTAGATGTTGAGGAAAAAGTTGGGGTAGAAGCGCAGAAATTGAAGCAGAATATTAAAGAGAGCATAGAAGAGAAACTGGAAGAAATGCATTTAAAAGAGGAAAATGGTGTTTTCCTTGGGGTGGTTGAAATAAAGAATGTTGGTGAAACCGGAGAAATTCTGCCTGAGAGACCTTACATTTATTTTGATGTTAATTATACAACTTTATTTTTTCAGCCGGTTCAGAATGAAATTGTGGAAGGAACTATCGCGGAAATTGCAGAATTTGGACCTTTTGTGAGATTAGGCCCAATAGATGCATTTATCCACATTTCACAAATCACAAAAGAAAAATTAACTTATAATCCTGAGCAGGACATTATAACAACCAAAGACGGAAAATTCGTTATAAAAAAAGATGAAAAAGTGAGAGCCCTGGTCGCAAATTCATCAATTTCAGAGGAGAGAATAAGAGTAAATCTGACAATGAGGCAGGATGGTCTCGGCTTAATTAGACTGCTTGAGAAAGAGAAAAAACTGAAGAAGAAGGAAGAGAAGAAGAAATAGAAGTTATCCCCCTAATAAGCCCTGCCAACATAAACAACACAATTTGATTTTTTTCCGCAGATTATACATTTTCCATTTGATTTTTCAGACTCAGAAAATTTTGTTCCTCTTACTTCGCCCCCTGTTTTTTCTTTTATAATACCAGCGCATTTTTCTCCCTCTTTTTCAACAGAACAGAAATTAACTCTTACAAGTCCTCCCTTATCCTTTAAAATTTTCTCGAGTTCAGAAAAACTATCTGCATCATTAATCATAGAGTTAAAATATTTTTCTGCTCTTGTTCTCAATTCCTCGTACATATCCACACTCATTTTTTGAATTTCTTTCACCAGGTCTTCCTGTTTTACAGTTTTCTTCTGACCAAGCCTGTTTACCAGAACAACCTGATTATTTTTAACATCTTTTGGTCCAATTTCAATCCTGACCGGCACTCCTTTCATCTCCCAATAATAGAATTTTTCCCCTGGCCTTTTTTCAGTGTTATCAATTTCAACCCTGTATTCTTTCAGCATATTTTTTATCTTTTTCACGGCTTCCAGAATTTCTGTTTTTGATTCATCAAAAATTATCGGAATTATAATAATCTGAACAGGTGAAATATCAAACTGCAGAACCAGACCTTTATTGTCCCCATGAACAGAAATTAAAGCAGACAAAATTCTTGAAATACCTGGTCCGTAACAAGTCTGGTAAGGATATTTTTCCTCCTCATCTTTATCCGCAAATTTTATATTAAATGCTTTTGCAAATTTCTGGCCAAGATAATGGGTTGAAGGCAACTGCAAAATTCTGCCGTCTGGCATTATTGTATCTGCTGTATATGTACTGACAGCCCCCTTGAATTTGTCCCATTCAGGTCTTTTAAAGAAAATAAAAGGAACCCCAAGTTTTTCAAGTAAAACTTTCCTGGTAATTTCCATATCCTGTTTTACCTGCTCCAGTGCCTGTTTCTCTGTTTCAAATACATCGTGTGCCTCAATCCACAAAAATTCTCTTCCCCTGATTAATGGCTTTGTTGCTTTTGTCTCATACCTGTAAACACTGCAACTCTGGTAGCATTTTAATGGAAGGTCAGAATAACTTCTTATCCAGGTAGAATACAACTGATAAAATGCTGTTTCGCTTGTTGGCCTTAATGCAAGTTTTTCAATTTTTTTGTCTCCAGCCTTAGTAATCCAGAAAACCTCTGGTTTAAAACCCTCAACATGCTCTTTTTCAAGTTCAAAGTTTTCAGGAGGAATCACCAAAGGAAACAGAACCGGTTTGTGTCCTGCTTTTTCTAATTCTTCTTCCCAGATTTGATAAATCTTTTTTATGAGTTGCATTGCATGCGGTTTGTAAACAAGGAATCCTTTTACATTATATCTCAAATCAACCAAATCAGAAACTTTCAGAATTTCATTATACCACTCTGAAAAGTTTTTCTTGTTAATATTGAAAATTTCTTCAACCATTATTTGTTTAGTTAATAAAAATAAAAAGTTTTGGAATGGAAATTTCAACTAAACAATTTAAATTTGTGCGGGAGTATTAGCTGATTAACTTTTACACTCCACCTTAAATTTGTTACTTTCTTTGCCCAGCTTTTAATCACATTTGGAAAATTTATTTAATTCCTATACTTTCATCTTGTTCAAATTTCTAAAAGCATCTTTAACAGCATAAACAAAGTTTAATCTTGTTCCTGTCTGCCCCTTTGATTTCATTCTAATATCTTCTATCCCTGCCAATTCAAAAACTTTTTTTATTTCGTCTGGAGCACAAAGACCCAAACCTCTTGGTGCAGACATTAATTTAACAACAATAGAACCACACTTTCCTTTAACAGTAAATGGAACAGAATGTTCTCTTCCGCATTCACACTCCCATGAACCACAACCTCTTCTCATAGGAAATATATTCAATCTTGCTTTTATTGTTGCTTTTTTCACGGCTTCTTTATTTGTTAATGCCCTGCCGAACCCAAATCCAATGTAACCCTGCCTGTTCCCAATAACAACCAGGGCAGACAAATTTACTCTTCTCCCTGACTTATGAACCCTGATTGTTCTGCGAATAGTTCTTCTTTGTATTCCCCCGCCTTTTCCCGGGCTCCCGCCTATAAGAATTATTTTCTCTTCCAAATCTGGAATCAAAAAGTCAACAATCTCAGATTCTTTAATTTTGTAACCCAACTCAAAAATCTCATCAATTTTAATTTTTCCTTCCTTTACTGATTTGCCAAGTTTTGTTTTTGGAATCCATTCTTCCTCACTTGTGCTTTCTATTTTTGGTTTCCATCTTTCTTTCGGTGATCCTGTCCTATTTTTAGGAATATCTTCTTTTTTTTTGTTCTTTGTTTTATCCGGCAATCCCCCCTTTTTTTCAAAACCGTTCTCTGTTTTTTTAATCTTATTTTTGTCTGATAACTTGGTATCCTTTTCAGAACCAGGTTCTATTTTTGTTTTATTTGGCAGTTCTTTCATCCTTTTAGAACTTTCTTTAATTTTTACATCTTCTTTCTTTAACTCTTTTATTTTATCCGTTCCCGTTTGTTTTTTATTTTCTACCATATTTATCTAAAATTTTTTGTTTTACTTCATCAAATTTCTTTGTTACCTCTTTTGATATATGTTCGCCTTTTATCCTGTTTTCAGACGGAAAATTATCACCAGAGTGAGGAATTTTGAGTTTGGCATCCAAACAACCAAGCAGCACACCAAAAGTTTTGTTTCCTTTTGTGATTCTTTCTAATCCTAAATCAAGCACCCCCTCATCTATTTTATTACTCCTGCAGACTAAACCAAAAGCGAGTCCGGACAAGTAAGCACTCGGCAGATTTTTTTTAGAGTATCCCCATCCAAAATCTTTTAATTTTTTAGAAGTATAAGAAATTTTGGTTGCTTCTTTAAATTCTTTTAAATCAAATTCAACCAGCTGCAGCTTAATATAATTATTGGATTTCCTGACAACAATTCTCGGCTTCCCGGATTTTAAAAGAGCCAGCCTGCTCTTATAATTTGTTTTCCTTTCTCTTCTTCTTTTTAATGGCAGAATTTTCCCTCTTGTCATTCATTTAATTAGTTTAAAGTTTTTTAAGTCTTTGAATTATAAAAATAGAGCGTAACTTTCTTATTAGAATAATCCGCCTTGGCCGGGATTTTCGAATTGTTTTCTTTCTTAAAAAGAAATAAAACCTTATTTGAACCCGGGTCGCTGGCTTGACAGGCCAGTATCCTAAACCACTAGACTACCAAGGCATGAGTTATTTTACTTTTAAAATTAATAAACCGATTGTAGAGATAATACAGGATGTCAAAATAACCGAGAAAACAATATCTGGAAATAAGACTGTCTTTGCGATATTATACTGAATAAATGGAAGAGGGGCGAGAACTGCTGCTGCTAGACCTCTGGGCATCATAAAAGCAATTAAATTTTTTTCTTTCTCTTCTTCCACACAATATTTCCCATATATCTTTAATGTCGAAACTCTCACCAATAATAATATGAAAGTCAATAAAACACCACAAATTAAAATTTCGTAATTTGCTATTGCTACAATAGAACCAAGAACTACAAAGAAAAAAGTTCTTATAATAAAAACAATAAGTCTGTGAAAAGTATTTGTCATAGGTGTCATTTGCTTTGTGTCTTTCATAAAGAGTATTTTTCCCAGGGAGGTAGCATTTCCCAGAACAACCCCAAAAATCAAAGAAGAAATTGCTCCAACCCCACCAGAAAGTTCTGTTAGAGAATATACAAAAAATATCATCCCTACTGTTAATATATAATGATATTCATAACTCTCAATTTTTGGAAGAATTTTCAGCCAGAATAGCCCAAAAATGAAGCCAATAATTATTGCAACTGAAAAAGAAGATAAAATTATACTGGAAACTTTAATTACAGACTCACTTGATAAAATAAGATATTCTATAGATATAATTGCTATAAGAACACAGAGAGCATCTGTAATTACAGATTCTAAAGTTAACAGATATTTTGTATCTTCTGTTATCTGAAGTCTTGAGACAATAGGAGAAACAACTACAGAGGAACCACCCCCAACAATAGCACCAAGCAAAATTCCCAACTTAAATTCTAAACCAAAAACAAAAACAGAAAAAATAGTGGTAACTAAAACAGAGAGAATAAAAACAGAAATAGCCCACAAAGTTGACTTTGGGATCTCCTTAATCAGAGAATAAAATTTTAGTTCTGTACCAACTTCAAATAAAATAAACATTAATGCCAAAGAAGAAAAAAAAGGCATAACCTGTGAACTAACAACCTCAATTCCAGAAAAATTTAATAACAAACCGATTAGGAGGAGAATAATTACATCAGGAAATCTATATCTCTTAAAAATATAGTCTGAGATAAACCCTATAACCAAAATTATCCCAATCAAAAGGAAAATAAAAGCAACATCCATAAAATTATTTAAATTAAATATCAATATTATCTTCAAAAGGATGTGGAAGTATAATCTTTAATTAAATCTTGATTATGGGCCCGTAGCTCAGTCCTACCCTTTTCTTTCCCGAAGTCAGCCTTTAGAAAAGGCCGACACTCCAAACAGGAAGTTGGTTAATAAAAGTGGGGGTCACCCAAAAGAAAGGGAGATTCCTCACACGCTAAAGCGTGTTCGAGATAAAAGAAGGGGGGGAGAAATCTGGTAGAGCGACTGGCTCTTAACCAGTAGGTCGCGTGGGGACTCCAAAAATAAGTTAGAGAAGCTTGCCGAGTCAGAGGCAGGGTAAATGATTGAATTTTTTGAAGTTCACGCGAATTCGAATCGCGCCGGGCTCATCTTATTTGTTCACTCCACTCTTTAGTAAATCCCCTTAGTATATATCTGGTATTCTGAAGTTCTTCAACATTTTTTGCACCAACCAGAAACATTGCAGTTTTTAATTCATTTTCCAGTTTGTCAATATATTTTGATATTCCTTCTTCTCCCTCTTTTTT
>JAUXEA010000049.1 GCA_030620695.1 Candidatus Aenigmatarchaeota archaeon
CGATACAATAAAGATTAAATACCTCTTCTTTAAATTTCTGCATATTCCCTCCAAGTTCATTAATCTTGGTTTTGACATCTTTTATTATTTTTATTGGTAAACCATTTACTTCATAGAAAATATCCACCATAATCAATTACAGAAAATTATTTATTCAACCTTTCAAATTCTTTTATTGCAAGTTTTGCAGCACCAATTGCAGGATTTTTTACAATTATTATTTCTGCCTTTTTGAACCTTTTTTTAATTCTTCTTTCAACT
The DNA here is from genome assembly GCA_030620695.1 of Candidatus Aenigmatarchaeota archaeon. Taxonomy (GTDB): domain Archaea; phylum Aenigmatarchaeota; class Aenigmatarchaeia; order QMZS01; family QMZS01; genus QMZS01. The sequence goes on from JAUXEA010000049.1 coordinate 262, forward strand.
TCAGTTAACAAAAACTTATTTTTAAAAACACCCCCAACGAAACAGATTTTAAAATCTCCTCTCAGTTTTACTTTTTTTATTACTGTTATAATTCCGCTTTCAATTTCATCAACCGCAGATAAAAGAATCTTTTTTGCAACTTTGTCTTTCTTTTTTAAAGCCAACTCAGTCAGAGGAGCAAATTCACCAACATCCAACTTAAAAGTATTTGTATAAACTGAAGTAATTATCTTTCTCATATTTTTTATCCCCGCTTTTTTAAGAACAAGATTTTCCAAAATTGTTTTTTTACCCCTACCATCATAGGATTTAAGTGCAGCCCTCAAAACTTTCTGCCCAATAGAAAACCCACTGCCTTCATCAGCCAGAATATAACCCAATCCTCCTGCCTTTGCAACTAAATCTCCATTTTTTGCATAATAATTGGAACCTGTCCCAGCAATTACTGCAACACCACTTTCTAAATATACAGAGAGCAATACACATTCTATATCACTGACAACAATAAAAGGAAAATTAACAGACTTTACTTTATTTATCCATTTAACAACTTTTCTTTTATCTTTTTTTATATCCACATCCGCCAGTGAAAAACAACCAAACAGAATTTTTTTATGTTTTATTTTGTTAATAATATTTGAAACATCCTGGATAAAATTTTCTTCAGATATGCTTCTATGACCCAAACATTTTCCTTTTGCTTCAAAACATTTGTTGCTTCGCAACAATGCCCCCAGAGGACGAGTGACCTTTTTACCTTTCAAATCCAGAAGAATTAGTTTGCTTTTTGTTGAGCCCCCATCAATTCCTAAAAAATATTCTTTATTCATAACCTATATATTCATTCAAAGAAATTAACTTTTATATTCCTCAATAATCTTCCTGAAATCAGGTTTTCTCTCAATTTTGTGCCATGTTTTTAACTGAGGCCAGTGTTCTTCATATGTTGGTTTTTCAGTTTTATAAAATACTCCAATCGGTATTTTTGGTTTCCCGTCATAGCAATAATCCCACTCCAAAGATTTTTTCATTGCCTCCTCATAATTACCTGAATTATGGTTCACCTCCTCCAGTTTATAAATATGTTCTCTCAAAAATTGGGTTGTATTGTGATAAGATATGCAGGGCTGTAAAATATCTATAAAAGAAAAACCTTTATGTGTTATTGCTTCTTCAATAAGTTTTGTCAGGTGGGGTATATCCAGAGCGAAACCTCTTGCAACAAAACCCCCTCCACAGGTTAATGCAAGGGTAAGCGGATTTATTGGCTTTTCCCCAGTTCCTAATGGAGTTGATGGTGTAATTAAACCTTTTTCACTTGCAGGTGTTGCCTGTCCGGTCGTCAAAGAAAAAACCTGATTATTAAAAACAATAAAAGTTGCATCTACATTATACCTGCATGAATGAACAAAATGTGCAATTCCTTCTGCATAGGTTGCTCCATCCCCCCCAAAACCTATTACCGTTAATTCAGGATTCCCGATTTTTATCCCGAACACTGTTGGCAGAGTTCTTCCATGCAAGGTGTGAAAAAAATTGATATTAATATAATCATATATTTTATCATAACATCCAACACCGCTGACACCAACAATTTTATTTAAATCAATTTTATTATTATTTACCAAATTTACTATTGCCTGTTTTACACCACTTAAAATTCCAAAGTCTGTGCAACCCGGGCACCAAGTTATTTTTTGTCCCGTAGTTAAGTCTTCTATTTTCATTTTAACACCTTACCAACTTCATTAATAATCTCCTCAGAAGTAAAAACCCTTGAATCATATTTCAGAATCTTTTTTTCAATAATTTTTCCTGTCTGCTCTGCAATTATATCCCCAAGCAAACCAGTAGCATTATTTTCAATTAAAATTATTTCATTTGAATTTTCTATTTCCTTTTTTACAATTTCTTTTGGAAATGGACAAATATAAGAAATCTGTAAAAACCTGAAGTTCTCAAGTTTTTTCATGGCATCAAGAATTGCTCCTTTTGTGGAACCCCATCCAATAATCAAATTTTTTCCTTTTCCATAAACCGAGACAGGTTTCATTTTATTTATTTCCTCTTTTATAAATTTAATTTTTTTAAATCTTTTGTCATTCATCTTTTTGACTTCTTTTTCATCCTCTGTAGTATACCCATATTCATTGTGCTCATAACTGGTTGCTTTAACTTTTGCATTTTGTCCCGGGACTGATCTTGGTGAGACCCCATTTTCAGTTATCAAATAATTTTTGTAATCTTTTGAAGGGGTTGTGAGGAATCTTGAAGGTTTTATTTCAGGTTCTTCAAATTCATCAAAAGTATAATTACTTTCCCCGACATGCTTGTCCCCAAGAATCATTGAAATAATCCTGTATTTGTTGGCTAAATAAAAGGCTTCAATTGTTCTGTAAAAACATTCTTTTGGGTCCCCGGGGGCTACAACCACATGCGGGAACTCGCCGTGACCTGCATTAACCGCAAATTTTAAATCTCCCTGTGAGCTATAAGTTGGAACTCCTGTTGCGGGCCCTGTCCTCTGGCTAAGATATAAAACCAGAGGGACCTCAGAAATTCCCTGCAAACTTATTGCCTCTGTCATCAGGGCGAACCCTGCTCCTGATGTTCCTACCATACTCATAGCCCCGGCATAACCTGCACCTAAAGCTGCATTAATAACTGCAATTTCATTTTCAGGCTGGACAACCATAAAATTATTTTCTATCTGCTTTGAGGCAAGAATATGCAAAACAGGGGTGGCGGGGGTTATAGGGTATGCAATGTAAATATCAAGACCAGAAGCAATAGCACCTGAAGCAATAGCTTCGTTTCCTGTCAGGAAATACTTTTCCTGTGCCTGTGATTTTTGTAATTCTGTTTTTTGGTCAACAATATTATATCCCTCCTTTATTGCTTTTTCAATTATTTCAACATTCTTCTTAAATTCTTTTCTTGCGGTTTTTAGAACAGGTTCCAAGGGCAAACCAAAAAATTTAAATAAAGCACCTATCAGAATATCATTTCCTGCCTTTCGGGGGGCTCCAATTTTTTCAAGAATAGAAGATAAATCAATACTAACTTTGTTGTCTCCTTTTAGATTTTTATCACCAAGAACAAATCCTTCTTCATTCAATTTCTTTCCGTGCAGTCTAATAGTTTCCTGGTCTAAAGCAAAAATTATATCATAGGACTTTTCATGGGAATAAACAGGTTTATCAGAAACTTTTAAAACATTGAAATTATGACCTCCTTTTATAAGAGAAGGATAATCCCTGTAATTAAACACATAATAACCGAGACCTGTAAAGATCTTGCCAATTAAAAGGGCTGTTTTTGCGCTTCCCTGACCAGCAGCCCCTCCAATTAAAATTTGTTTTTCCATAATCAACCAAAGAAATTTTTTAGATTACCATAAGTTTTCTTGTAAACTTTTCCAGACTTCAACTTTTTAACATCTCTGTGATATAAATCATCTTTAAGTTTTCTCTTATTTTCTCTTTCCCATTTCTCTACTGGAACACTGAACTGCTCCTGAACTTTATCCCTGTAAAATTCAGGGAGAACATTAAAGGTGCAGAAAGGAATTATTTTTTTGTTTGGCATTAAATAATGAATAACACATCTTTCAACTCTTTCAACATC
>JAUXEA010000091.1 GCA_030620695.1 Candidatus Aenigmatarchaeota archaeon
TCTTAGCTGATTCCTCTAATTCTTTTATCTTTTGTAATGTTTCTTCATTTTTGGGAATATCTTTTAACAATTCCGCAGATTTTTTGCTTCTTTTTTTATCTATTGAAACCCATACCTGAAGACCATACTCTCTATCTTCTGCCAAAGAAGTTATATTACCTTTTTTGTGTCCACCATAGTAGTTTTGTTTTATGAAAGGCAAAGGACTAATTTTTCTTTTCTTTATGGTCTCAGCTCGTTCTATTGCCTTGTTGGCTAACTCGTATGTGTCATAACTGCCATACTCTTCTTTCTTGCCTTCATTGAGTTGATACAAATAAAACCTCTCATTATAAGTATCAAACTCAATTATCCAATTTTCTTCCCTGCTAATTTCTTTTCTCATTTTCTCACCATTCTATAAAACTTTTTTGTGCCTTTTTCTTCAATTTTGATTATCCCAAGTTCCTCTCCTTTTTTCAATATTTTCCTGATTGTTACCTCTAAAACATTTTCTGTTCCCCTGAGGATTTGTTTCTGGTAAATCGGCTGATTTTCTTCAACTGCTTTTAAAACTTTTAAAACAGATTTTTCCTCCTGGTGGAACTTTTTCAATAATTCGTTTTCTATTTGCATATTAAAATTAGTTTTTTAAGTATATATTGTTTTCGCTTATGAGATATATATATTTTAGTCTACTTTTGAGCCTCCAAAAGGGCAGATTCCTCCAGTTTTTTCAGTTTCCACCTTGTTTCTGCGGATTCTCTCCCCTGCAAAATCTCTGACCACTCCTTTTTCTCAATTGAAATATCTATCATCCTATTAACCCCCCAATCCTCCTACCATTTTTACAATACCCCTTTATATTATTTTGTAAAGTATATTCATTCCATAACATTTTAACTCTAAAATAATCAGTTGTATTGCCACTATTGTATACAAAGTTTTTAGGATTATATTCTTCGCAAGGTTCTCCTCTATATGGAACATTCCTACATTTTCCCCCAAAACACATTTCATTTATTTCACAATCTTCGTGTATTTCACATTCTGGATATAATTCAAATATCATCCATACAAAGCACCCAATTACAATTATCTCTAACAATATTGTTAATTTTTTTATTTCTGTCATTTTCTTTTCGGAAGGTAAAAATAATAGGAACACTTGCTCTCAACCCTCTTTCTTCCGATTTTCTTTTTCTCCAAAAGAAATCTCAAACCAGACATCACTCCAGAATCACCAGCCTTTAGTTTTTTTATGATTTCTGTGGGTCGATAAGCATATCTCTTGTTCTTTTTCAGAAAGTCAAAAACCCTGTCCTGAACATTTTTCATCTCATTCAGTTTTTTTATTGTTATCATTTTAATCTTGTTCAGGTTCAGGGATTTGTGTTAGTTCTTCTTCTTTTTTAGCCTTCTCTTTTCTTTTTTCTATTGACTTTTCTGCTTTCTTTATTTCTTTTAGTTTCTCTTTATCTACCATTTTATTCCCTTAAAAGT
>JAUXEA010000098.1 GCA_030620695.1 Candidatus Aenigmatarchaeota archaeon
GAAGATTATGAGAGAATTTCCAAAAAGATTTGCTGTATAGAATTTTTTCCTTATCATTCAAAAAAATATAAATCCTTAAAAAATAAAAAAATATTACACTCACAGAAATATAATTTTGAGTTAATAAAAAAGGCAATAGAAAGAGACGCTATGATTATAATTATGCGTTCTGAAAAACTTTGGAAAGATAAAATACCTGAATTAGAAAATTATAAAAATTGTCTGACTTTAAATAACCCTCGTAATGTGATAATTAATGAAAATAATATGTCAAAAGAAGATTTCAGAAGAATAGAAGCTATTTTAAAAAATTAACACAAAAATATAAACAATTTTCTAAACAATATAATGGACTTAACCCTGAAAAAGGAGTGCAGAGACAAACTGAAAAAACCTTTGGGAAAATTGGTTAATGAAAGGGATTTGCTAAGAGAAATAAAGTCAGCCTTTAAAAAAGGCCGACACCCCAAACAGGGAAATTGGTCAATAAAAAATGAAGAATTAATAACTGTCGGCGACAAAGTGACACAAACCATTCTTGAACTCAATTTAAAACCAAAACTTGCAATAGTTGATTATAAAATTGAGAGAAAGAAAACAGAATATAGTTACCGGGATAAATTTGAAGAAGTTATAATGGCAAAAAACAAAGCAGGGACAATTTCATCTCAAGCAATAGAAAAAATAAAGGAGTCCTTGAAATATAAAAATTGTCTTTTAGAAATTGAAGGAGAAGAAGACCTGCTCACTCTTCCTGTAATCTTAGAAATGAAAAAAGGACTTGTCTGCTATGGACAGCCAAAAGAAGGAATTGTTGTTGTTAAAGTAGATAAAAAGAAGAAATTAGAAATTAAAGAATTATTAAAGAAATGTTTTACTCATTAATATTTTAATTATCTTCATATTTATGAAACCAAAGTTTTTGTTAATTTTGTGCGTAATTGCAGTTTTATTTAGTTTAAATCCTGCTTTGGCACTAAAAGAGACAACAACCTATCTTCCCGCTGTCCAGGAAACAGATTATGGATATGAAGGGGTTCTGGCAACTTTAATAGTAAATATAAAAGAAGGAAACGGGCATGTTTATGTGGATACCTGGCCTTTAACAAAAATTGATACCCAGGCCAGCGCGAGAATTGCAAAAAAAGTTGCTTGTGATATTTTGTATCTGGATTGCTCAAATTATGATTTTTTTTATACAATCAGGTCAGACGCCCAGATAGTTGGGGGCCCAAGCGGTGGTGGTGCAATGACAGTTGCAACTTTGGCATCCCTACTTGACTTAAACATAAGCAGTAAAGTTTTGATGACCGGGATAATAAACTTGGATGGCTCTATAGGACAGGTATCCGGGATATTGGAAAAAGCAGA
>JAUXEA010000087.1 GCA_030620695.1 Candidatus Aenigmatarchaeota archaeon
TTAATTTTGACAAAATTTTTCCTTTAAATTTTAAGGTGTTAGCTTCAACAGCGTCAATAAAAACTTTTGGTTTTTTTAGCCAGAAAGAATCAATTATCTGTGCCATTCTTTCTATTTCAATCTCATTCAGATTTTTTCTTTCCATCTCATTGTCCAGTTGTTTTGCAGAAGTTTTGAGAATAATAAAATCTTCGGACAACTCTTTGATTTTTCCAAAAAGTTTTTCTCTTTTTTCAGGTGAAAGTTCCTTTGAATCTTTGACCCCGAGTTTTTTTAGTTTCTCTTCATTTTCTGCAGAAATTAAGACACCTCCAATAACTAAAGGACCGACAACAGCACCTCTGCCTGCTTCGTCAATTCCTAAAATAAAACCCATATGTAATTTTAAAACAAATTAAATTATAGCGGGATGGAGCAGTCAGGAGTGCTCGTCGGGCCCATAACCCGAAAAGATATAAACCTAGTTGTATCTTGGGGAAAGGTCGGTGGTTCAAACGAGGCTTTTGTTGGATAAATTGGTTAAAAACCCTCGAGCCAAAAAAGAAATGAATGCCTCTGAAAGTCCATCTCCCGCTATTAAACATTTTAAAGTATTTTTATTTACAAAGTTATGTGTGGTAAATTAGAAGAAGATGAATCCTTAAAAATAGATAATTTATGTAAGCGGAGAGGATTTATTTTCCAGTCTTGTGAAATTTATGGAAGCATTGCCGGGTTCTATGATTACGGGCATCTCGGAACATTAATGAAAAGGAAATTTGAAAACCTGTGGAGAAGTTATTTTTTAAACTTAGACGAAAATTTTTATGAAATTGAACCAAGTGAGATAATGCCTGAAAAAGTTTTTATTGCTTCCAAGCACATAAAGAATTTTGTGGACCCTGTTACGAGTTGCAAAAAATGTCATGGTTTGTTTAGGGCAGACCATTTGGTTGAGGAAAAAACAAAAAATAGTGCAGAACATTTAAGCAATGAACAACTCACAGAAAAAATAAATGAATTAAAAATAAAATGTCCTAAATGCGGTTCTGAACTGGATAAAGTCAGTTATTCAAATTTGATGTTTCCTGTAAAAATTGGTTCAGGTGAAACAGGGTATTTAAGACCTGAAACAGCACAGGGGGTTTATGTTTCTTTCAAAAGGATGCTTGAGGCAACAAGAAAAAAACTGCCTTTGGGTCTCGCAATAATTGGAAGAGCATTCAGGAATGAGATTTCACCAAGACAGGGAACTTACAGGATGAGAGAATTTACCCAGACAGAATTGCAGATTTTTTTTGACCCTGAAAAAATAAATGAGTGTAAGAATTTTAAGGAAGTGGAGAAATATAAATTAAAAATAAAATTTTCAGATAAAACCAAAGCAGAGGAAATCTCTTGTGAAAAGTTATTGGATAAACTGCCTAAATTTTATGTTTATCATCTGGCAAAAGTCCAGCAGTTTTATCTTGATACTCTTAAAATTGAGGAAAAGAATTTCAGGTTCAGAGAACTCAGTAAAGAAGAAAAAGCATTTTATAA
>JAUXEA010000117.1 GCA_030620695.1 Candidatus Aenigmatarchaeota archaeon
TGCTTAATCCTGCTGCTGCCTCTTCTGCTTTCTTTTCCTTATTTTCCTCGCTCTCTTTTTTCTTCTCCTCTTTCTTTTCTCCTGCTTCCTGAGCCTGTACTGGTGCACCTGCTGCCGGAGCTGCTACCGCAGAACTCAAAACCTCTTCTATATTAATATCTTTAAGATTCTCTATTGTTGCTTTTGCCATTGCCTTATCTGCTTTAATCCCTGCAGCATCCACAATTTTGGATATTGCCTCCTCTGTTATATCTTTCTTTGCTTCATGCAATAATAGTGCTGCGTGTATGTATTCAAGTCCCATAATAAAATAAAAAAACTTTAAAAGCATAGTATTGTTTTTGATTATAGGCGCAATAATTCAGGTAATGAATATAGAGGAAAATTAACTAAAATTATGGCAGATTTGTCTGAAAGATTAAGAGGTCTTATAGGAAAAATATCGAGTTTTGTCTCAATTTCTGACAAGGAAATTGAAGAGATTATAAAAGATTTGCAGAGGACTCTGTTGCAGGCAGATGTTGATGTGGACCTGGTTTTTGAGTTGTCAGAGAAAATCAGGAAAAAGGCAAGGAAAGAGCCCGAAGCAGGAGTCTCAAAAAGAGAATATCTAACAAAACTGATTTACGACGAACTTGTAGAGATTCTTGGGGGAACTGAAGAAATAATTGTTTCTGAAAAAGGAAAAGAAGATTCTGAAAAAGAAGAGGATTCTGAAAAAGGAGAAAAAGATATTATCACAAAGCAGACAAATGAAATAATATTAACCCCACACAGAATTTTACTTCTGGGATTGTTCGGGTGCGGGAAGACAAGCCTTGCAGGAAAACTTGCTTATTTTTACAAAACTCATGGTTTAAGTGTTGTTCTGGTTGGTTGTGATTTCTCAAGACCCGCGGCTTTTGAACAATTGCAGCAGATTGCCAAACAAGTCAATGTTCCTGTAATTAACGGGAAGAATTTGAGAGAAGCAGAAAAAGAAATTAAGAAACAAAAGAATAAAATTATAATAATAGATTCTGCGGGTCGTGATGCTTTGGACAAAAATTTAATAAAAGAAATAAAGGAAGTAGA
>JAUXEA010000031.1 GCA_030620695.1 Candidatus Aenigmatarchaeota archaeon
ATTTTACACAATGAAAAATGAAAACAACAAAGAACTTACAGATTCTTTTGACCTGATTTTCAAGGGAATTGAGCTTGTTACGGGAGGGCAGAGAGAACACAGACAAGATATTCTGGAGAAACAGGCAAAGGAAAAAAATATCTCTCTGGAATCAATAAAATTTTATATTGAGACATTCAAGTATGGAATGCCTCCTCACGGGGGTTTTGGTCTTGGTCTGGAAAGATTTATAATGCAACTTTTGAATTTAGGAAATGTGAGAGAGGCTGTTTTGTTCCCGAGAGATGTTGAGAGGCTGGTTCCGTAATGTTGTTGTCCAGAAAAATTAAAAGAGAAATTAAACAAATCTTTTAATTAATATTATAGCCCCGTAGTCTAGTGGCCAAACAATGCGTTAGCGTACTTTACGTTAACGCTTTTGCGCGTTTACTTGCGCAAAAGGGTTAAGGATACTGGCCTTTGGAATTCAAAGGAAAGAGCAAATATAAAATTTGCAATGATTGAAGTAAGCCAGGGACCGCGGTTCGAATAAGTAAGCCTTTTATTGGATAGATAGAATAAAAAGGCTTAAGCCAAAAAAGAAAAAATAAATCGAAAATCCGCGCGGGGCTATTTTTATTTTTGTATTTAAGTTTTGTTGTTATTGGATATATTTACTTTATGCTATATTTTATATTTATATACTTAAGTTATGGCAGAAGAATATGAAGTTGTCCCAATTACGCCAATAAGGAAAATTGAAAGCAGACTTGAAAAAATTGAAAAAGGTTCACCAGGATACAATGCTGTTATGAAAGATCTTGCTGAAATGATGAAAGAGAACCAAAAAACTATTGATGACCTTATCAGGACAAATTCAGACTTAATTGCAAACATAGGAAACTTATCTGAGCATCTTGGTTCACTCACAAAAAAATTTGATGAGTTTATGGATAGTATAGAAGTTGCGGAAACAAGTGAGGAGCCGGAAGAATGGTCAAATATAAAAGAACAAACCAAAAAATTAGAAGAGACAAATCAGGAATTATTAGAAAGATTAAAAAAGATGGAGAGAAAAATGAAATTATCATCTCTAAGCAAATATTATTATTCTCCGCAAGGTCAGGTACAAAAACAGCAACCACCAGAAAAGACTTATTAATTAACTTGAACAATTATGGTAGAAGAAAAAAAGAGAGTGAATATGAGTATAGACCAGAGCAAGGAAGTTTTTTATGCAAATAATCTTGCAGTTTTCAATAATCCAACAGAATTTGTTCTAGACTTTACACAGGTAACTCCAAGAATAGACATGGTTCAGGATAAACAAATGATTACTTATGTTGTCAAACATAACGCAGTTGTTTTGGAACCAACACAAGCGAAAATATTCTTTAATTTACTTAAGGAAAATATAAACAAATACGAGAAGAAATTCGGAAAAATAAATTTGCCAAAAGGACAAAGGGTAGAGAAAGAAGGTAATTTAGCAAAAAAATTTGCTGATTATATAGGTTGAAACTTTTGATTTGATAAAATAGTTAAGTAGGGATAGCAGGCTTTTTGTTTTTATTTTATCTTTGTTCCAATAAAATCTTTTCCATCCAGAAAGTCCTCAAAATTTTTTAGTTTTTTTCCATTTAAAATAACAACTTCTAATTTCATTTTCTCTGCTTCTTTTGCTGCAACAGGGTCAAAGGGGGTATTTAATCCGGGGTTCCATTCTTCCGGCACCAGTTTTCTGAACTCTCCCCAGGAAATCTCTTTTATTGGTTTAGCATCTTCAAATTTGTTTGGGTCTTTGTCACAAACATAATCAACATTTGTCAAATTCACTAATTTTTTTATTCCAAAATTTTTTGCTAACAAAACACCATCATAATCTGTGCTGAATCCCGGCTTCCACCCAGATGCAACAAGAAGGTTTTCTTTAAATTCAATTTGTTCATTTGGATTTTTTATTATCTTTGGATGTGCTTCCTCCTTTAAAATAGTTCTGAGTAAGTGAGCATTTAATCTTGTCCCGTGTATTCCCAGCCAGTCCAAATCATCTCTTGTCAGATTTGTAATTCTTTTTGCTGCTTCCTGATATTTTCTTGCTGTCTTTCCCCCACCGCAAATTATTATGAATCTCCTGTTTTGTTTTATCTGGTTTAAAATAATTCTCCTGAATTTAATTAAAAACTCCGAATCTATAAAATCCGGCACAATTAGTGAACCACCAACAGAAATTAAAATTATTTCTTTTTTACAACATCCCCTTTCAATTTCGTAGGTTTGTCTTGTTTCCATAACTTCGTATTCACAATTTTTATCTTATTGTCTTTGCAGAATTTTTCTATTTCAAGTCTCTTCATTTTTCCGGTTTTTGAGGAAATAATTATTTCTTTTTCTTCCAGTTTTTTCAGTTCATTTAAATTGCTGATTCTCTGAGTCTCTTCTCTTTCAGGTTTTTTCCATCCTATTTTGGGTTTTATGCCTTTTTTGCCTTCTCCAATCTTGTTGTTTATTCCTCTCGGTCTTCTCCACCCATCTTTTAATCTTTTAAATCTATCCTGTTCACTTCGTTTGAATTGTCTCATAATTATAGAAAATTTATAATAATTCGTTTAATCTAAATAGTGGTTGAAATATCTTTATAAAAGATAAATTATCTGGTTGTCACAATTGGCTCATCAAGAACAATTACTGTATGCTCTGCCTGTGATATTTTTGAATCCCCTCTGAGAATCCTGTGAACTTCTACACATTCTCTATCTTTTAATTCTCTCATTGCAAGTTTTAATTTGACTCCTTTTATATTTATCCACCTCTCTGAAAAAGGCATTCCCTGTCTTTCTTTCATCAGTTCAATAATTTGTCTTGCTTCTCTCAGTCTGCAGGGCTTTACCTGAACCAGGGAGTAGGTCAGCCCCCTGTCTTCATCTTCCTCAGTTATATAATTTCTGCCTCCTGTAATAAAAGGTTCTATTGCTATAACTTCACCTTCCTTTAAAATATGAGAATACTCACTTTTATAATTCGGGACTCTCGGCTCTGCATGGACCATATATTGTTCCAGTCCATGCCCTGTTAAATTTGTTATAGGCTTCAGCCCAAAACTTTTTATTACTTCCTCTATTTTTACAGAAATTTCATTAATATTTCTTCCTGGCCTGACTAATTTTATTGCTTCTTCCAATGCTTTTTCTGCGGCCTCAACAAGTTTTTTATCTTCTTCTGATAAAGCAACAGTTGCAGCAGTGTCTGCAATATAACCATCAACACTAACACCAACATCTAATTTTACAACATCTCCTTCTTTTATTTCTGTTTCATCATCCTGTGAAGGAGAATAATGAGCTGCAACCTCGTTAATAGAAATATTTAATGGCCAGGCAGGAATTCCACCAAGTTCCCTCGTCCTGTTTTCAACTTTTTCAGCAATATCCAAAATTTTTACTCCGGGTTTTACTAATTTTTCCCCTTCTTCCCTAACTATTTTTGCAATCTCCCCTGCTTTCTTGTATTTTTCCAGAATTTCTTTTTCCATTAATTTATTTGTTTTAAAAAGAATCTATCTTGTTATACTTTAGCATTTCCTGATTTATTTTCCAAAACAAAAGCAACAAGAAAACCAAGTATGCCCGGAACCAAAATAAATAAACTGAAATTTACACCAACTATATTCTGATAAGGTAATCGTAAGGAACCCAACATTAACCCAATTAAAAAAGACAGGGTAAAAGATTTATATCTACTCAGAAGGTAATTTAAAATCCTGGAGAAACATAAGATGCCAATTAAGGCACCGGAACAAAAAACAAAAATTTCAGCCAATTGCAAACTTTTCAGTACCATTAACATATATTTATACTGGTTTAGCAGGAGCAATATAAATGCTCCGGAGATTCCGGGCAATATCATTGCACATATAGCCACCACACCAGAAAGAAATATGACAGGTAGAGAATGCCCAATCTGCATCACACCCATTCCAACAAACAAGAATGCAAATAAAAACCCGATAATTAAAAATAAAATATTTTTAACAGATAAACCATCTACCTGTTTATAGATAAGAACTGCTGATGCAAGTATTAAACCAAAGAAAAAAGCATAAGTGGGGGCAACCAGATTATTCAAACAGAAATAGATTAAATTTGACATTAATAAAAATGCCAGACCAATACCTAAAAGCAAAGGAATAAATAATTTGAAATCTATCTTTCTGATATTTCTGTTTGCCTCCCTAAAATCACCCTTCAGGAAGTATAAAATAAATTTAAAATCTACATTGTTTATTGCACGAATCAGTCTCTCATAGATTCCTGTAATAAGTGCAATTGTCCCCCCTGAAATACCCGGCACTATATCTGCCATTCCCATTACAAATCCTTTCAGGAAGATAGTTATGGTCTCCTTTATCCCTTTATTACTCTCACTCATATTTATTTATACTTTTAAAAAAGTGTTTGAATTTATAACAAATTATCTAATTGAAATTGAAGCCCTTAATTCTAAAGTTGGCAGTAAAGTAAGTAGAATTATATATAATAAACACCATATTTTCACAGTATGAGCCGAATACTCTTAAAATTTTGAAGTTTAGCAAAAATTCTAAAACCCCAAATCAAAAACCTTCCTGAAAATTAAACTGGATATTATTGAAACAATAATATAAATTCCTAACCATCCCAGCCCATTTCCAATAAACGGTAAAGAGAAAGGCAATTGTATAAGAGTACCATCACTGCAGAAAGTAGACAACAAAAAGAAAACACATAAGACAACAACACTTGAAAACATCATTGGCTTCATTGTCTGGCCCATCATTTTCTTCTGGATTTCAAAACTTTTTGACATTAGTTCATTGACTTTTTTTGTGTCCTGTTTGAATTCTTTCATTTCTTTACTTATTTTCTTTGTTTCTGCTTTTAGTGATTTCACCAGGTCAACATCCGTAAATTTTTTCTGAATCAGGGTTGCAACTAAAGTTGCGCCAACTGAAACCAAACCAACAATTACTATCTCCATTTTAAACAAATTCCACCTTTTTTATTCTGAAACCTTTCCCAATAATATTTTGTTTCCCGCATTCTTTGCAAATATATCTTAAATCAAGTTTTGTTGTTGGTTTCCCCCTTCCTTTCGGCTTTTTTGCGGGGAAAGAACCATAACCATCAATTTTTCTCAGGTGTCTTCTCTGTCCAACAGCAAGAGTTCGTCTTGGTTTATTCTTGACTCTCTTTACTTTCTGGACTGTATATTTTTTGCAATACTTGCAATACTTTTTTTGTTCTTTTGGAATTTTCATAAAAGTATATTAATATAATTTATTATTATCTTAATTTGGTTTCATTGGATTATCTACATACAATTCTGTTGGCAGGTTTTGATACCACCCCCAACCTTCATCAGATAACCTGCGAAGAATATATGGAATTTTTACAGAACCACCATTTTTAGAGCAATAATTATGAACCTCTATTTGAAAGTCTTGTTGTGTCATCCCATTATTATAAAAATTCTTAAGGAGGTCTTCTGCAAAGTTTACACCATCTTCAACAGTTTTCCAATATCTATCTCCATATCCTGATTTTGTATTTCCATAGCGTTCTCTGTTAAAACTTTTAAAATGTCGGAATGAACCCGGATTTTTAGTTGGAGATAAGTTTTTTTCCTGTAGTCTATCCATTTTCTTACTACTCCGCAAACTCCTATTATATTTTACCATAAGATAATTAATATAAATTATTTATACTCAATATTTGATTAATAACCTTTGAAAAACTAAATCTAATAATGCGAAGGCTACTTGGAATAATCATAGGTATAATATTATTTTTTGGAGTAATCTTCTTTTTAGGTGGGGTTGAAATTATC
>JAUXEA010000090.1 GCA_030620695.1 Candidatus Aenigmatarchaeota archaeon
TAAGACACTAACACTTTAATTAATTTTAATCTAATTTATGCCACATTTAAAAAGACAGAAGATGCCAAAGTTTTGGCCATTGGTCAGAAAAAAGAAGAGATTTGCATTTGTTCCAATTCCCGGACCTCATCCAAAAAAAGAGTGTTTTCCTTTGGTTATTGTTGTCAGGGATATTTTCAAATTCTGTGAAACCGGGAGAGAAGCAAAGAAAATTATTAAGAATAAGGAAATTTTAGTTGATGGAAAGGAAATCACAGAAGAAAAACTTCCAGTAGGATTAATGGATATTTTAACAATTAAAAAAACAAAAGAAAATTATCTGGTTCTGCCGGCAAAAAAAGGTTTTGAATTCAAAAAAATTGATGAAAAAGAAGCAAATTCAAAATACTGCAAAATTACCGGGAAGAGAATCCTGAAAAAAGGTTTGCAATTGAATTTACATGATGGAAGAAATATTTTACTGCCAAAAGAGGAAAAAGATAAATACAAAGTTTGTGATACTTTAAAAATTTCCCTGAAAACCAAAAAAATTGAAAATGTAATTCCCTATAAAAAAGGAGCAGATGTCTTAATTATCAGAGGCAGGAACAGGGGTGTAGAAGGGAAACTCAAAGAAATAATTATTAAAAAAGATTTGCAGGGACAAAGAGTGAAAGTTGAAATTAACAGAGAAGATAAACTTTTCAAGAGAGACTTAATTTTTGTGGTGCCTAAGGGTGCCTAATTTTGTCTTTGGCAAGGAATAGATTAGTAAGAAGGATTTTTAAGAAAAGAATTAAATATTTATGAGATTCAAAATTTCAACAAAAGGCTTTAATGATATGGTAGACATAACTCCGGAAGTTTCAAAAATTGTAAAAAAGTCAAAAGTAAAAGATGGGGTTTGTCTTGTTTTCTGTCCGGGTTCAACCTGTGGAATTACAACAATTGAATTTGAGGAGGGGGCAATTTCTGATTTGAAAAGAGTTCTGGAGAAAATTGCTCCGATGAATTCAAATTATGAACACTGTAAAAAATGGGGGGATTGTAATGGTTATGCTCATATCAGAAGTGCATTATTAAAACCCTCTCTTTGCATTCCTGTTGAAAATGAAGACTTGGTTTTGGGAACATGGCAGCAAATTGTTTTTATTGATTTTGACAACAGACCAAGAGAAAGAGATATTATTGTTAAGATTATATAATTATTATGCCAAAGGATAATACTGGGTATTTCATAGATAAAGGAATAAGAGGATTAGTGTTTAATGTTATAAAGATAGTTTTATTCATAGCCATAATTGCCATAGGCGGGTATTACGCCTATTCTTACTTTAATATTCCTGTGCTTATTGTCGGGGAAAAAGAATCAACCTACACAATAGGCAGCCTTCAGCAACCAAGATTATCTCTTTTCCTGCAGGATTACGAGCCTGTTGCTGAAAATTATAATAATTCTGAATACTTTCTTCCTTTATCAGAATTGCCTGAAAATTACCAAAGGGATA
>JAUXEA010000017.1 GCA_030620695.1 Candidatus Aenigmatarchaeota archaeon
CGTCCGAAGGATGAGCGTTCAAAAGGAAAACGAATGTTCTATGATAGAAGATATATTTTTAAGTAGATAGATTTAAATCAAAGAATTTTATCGCATTCCCTGTTATTATTTTGTCAACTTCTTCAAAACTTAGATTTTTCAATTCCGCGATTTTTTCAATAACTAATTTTACAGAAGTTGGTTCATTTCTTTTTCCAAATCCGAGCCAGGGAGAATCTGTCTCTGTCATTAGTTTTTCAATTGGCATATTTTTCACAATCTTTTTTATACTTTTACTTCTAAAAATCGAAGTATTTACAGAAACGAAATAGTTGTTTTGGATTATTTCTGAAAGTAAATTTTTATCTGTGAAATAATGAAGCAAAACTTTTTCTGCTCTCTGCTCTATCAAAATTTTTATGCAGTCTTCAGTAGCATCTCTTGAGTGAACAATTATTGGCAGATTTAATTTCTTTGCAAGTTTAATTTGCTCAACAAAAAGTTTCTTTTGTTCTTCTCTTGATTTTAAGTCTTTAATCCAGTAATAGTCCAGACCGCATTCTCCGATTCCAACCAAATTATTCTTATTTTTTTCTATCTTTCCCAGATATTTGTCTATCTCCTCCCTGGAAATCTCGGAAACAAATTCCGGGTGAAAACCAGCAGTAAGAAAAACAAAGCCCTTATTTCTTCTAACAATCTCCAGACTTTTCTCAAAATCTTTTGGATGAGCACAGCAGGTAATTACTGCTTTCAGTTCTTTTTTACAGTTTAAAATTACTTCATCCCTATCTTTATCATAATCTTTTTGCTCCAGATGGCAGTGGACATCTATCATTAATTAATTGTTCTAAATTTCTTCATTAGTTTTTTCGTATACTCCTCTCAGTTTCCCATCATCGGTTATGCAGACAGATAGGTATTCTTTTTCCCCTACGTGTCTAAATTTGTAACAATTTTCTATATTTTTGTCTTCCATAATTGTAGATTATCCTAAATTAAATACTTATAGTTCCATAAATTTAGATTTGTTTTAAGGTGGATTTTCATAAAATTTTAATCCATCTTGGGTTCTTTCTACATACCTCTCTCCTACAGGAATACAAAATTTGTAATAAATTCCAGTCTTCATTTCCTTGTCCCTTATAATTAGATATATTCCATCTCCTTCACCTTTTTTATATTTCTCTACTTCTATTAAACCTTCCCTTTCTCCGTCTATTATCTCTACCACTATATAATTATTAACTCAGAAAACTTTAAATATTCACAATTACTGAAACTCAGAAATCAAGCCCGGGGAAGGTTTTTTTCTCTTCATAAAAATAGTGCTTTTTTTCTTCCAGGTGGGTAACCAAATCTGCAATTTTGATAATTCTCTCTGAAGCAAATCTTCCTGTCAGGATAAAATTTATATTTTTTCTCCTCTCCAACAAAGAAATAATTTCATCTTCATTAACAAGTTTGAATTTTATTGCATACAGAATTTCATCCAGGATAATTAATTTATATTTTCTGTTTCTAAGCAATTCATTGGCAAATTCTACTCCTTTTTTTGCCTTCCTTTTATGTGCTTCAAAAGAACTCAATCTTAAATGGGAAGCGAGTTTATCTGCAGCAACCCTCTTGCTCTTTCTTTTCCCGGTAAACAAATCAAGAGAAACAAACTCAACTCCTTTTCCTTTTATCCACCCCCCAAGAGTTGCCTGTGATGTTGCCAGGAAGAAAGGCGGTCCAAAAAGACAAATATCTATAAATTTGTTATCCTCTATGAACCTGTATTCTCCTGTTTTCCTCCCCTTCATAAACTGCAAAATTGCAACATTTCTTCCATAGCCCGCGAATCTTACTGCGTGCCCGAGTGCTGCTGTAGTTTTTCCCTCACCATTTCCGGTGTAAATAAGAATTTTCCCAAGCATAAATATCTTTTGTTTTTATCTTAAAAATGAGTTATGATAATCCCAGTTTCTTCTTCTGAGAAACTTTTCAAAACTATCTATCTTAAACCTCCCCTTTATAAATCTTCTTAATCCTCTCCAAAGTATCTGCCTCCTCAACGCTTTTGTCTTCTCTTGTTCTAATCAATTTTGGAAATCTCAGGGCAAAGCCTGATTTGTAATTTGGAGATTTCTGTAATTCCTGATACCCGACTTCTATAACAATTTTCGGTTTTATAGAGAGAACATTTTCTTTTTCTGTCAAAATTAAAGGCTTTAATCTTTCTGTCATTTCCTTAAACTGCTCGTCTGTCAGACCAGTTCCCATTTTCCCTATTTCCAGAAGTTCTCCTGTTTCCTCGTCCCTCACAGAGAGAATAAATGAAGCAAGCCAGTTTGCTCTTCTTCCCTTTCCCCATTCTGCCCCAGTAATCACTAAATCAAGACTTTCTTTTTCAGGCTTTACCTTATACATATACCCAACTCTTTTTCCCGGCTGGTAAGGTGCCAAAAGATTTTTTACCATAACACCTTCCTGACCAGAATCAAGAGCTTTTTTATAAAATTGCTCTGTAGGTTTCAGGTCTTTTGTTCTTATCTGCTCAGCCAATATGAATTTTCCTTTAACTTGTTTTATAATTTCTTCCAGTTTTTTTCTTCTGGCACCAAAACTTTCTTTTAAAAGTTGTTTTTTGTCTACAAGTAAACAATCAAAAAAATTTATTTGTACCGGAATTTCTTTTGCAATTTTCTCAATATCATATTTTCTGTGAATTCTTTTTGAAAGTTCCTGAAAAGGGATTGGCTTTCCTGTTTCCTTGTCAATTCCAATAGTCTCCCCTTCAAGAATTGCTTTTTCCGCAAGAATATTTTTTTTGCAAAGTTCAACTAAATCAGGAAACTGTTTTGTTATATTTTCAAGTCTTCTTGTAAACAGCCATATTTTATCTTTATTTTTCTGTACAAGAGTTCTCATCCCATCATATTTTATCTCAATTGCGGGCTCTTTTGCATCTTCCAAAGCCTCTTTTAGATTCCCTGCTTTTTCTGAAAGCATTACCTTTATTGGTCTTCCGAGTTCAAGCCGTACATTTTTTAATCCATCTTCGCCTTTTTCCTTTGCAATACCTGCCACTTCCCCAAAATCTGTCTCAAGATTATACGCATATTCCACATCCTCTTTGCTAACTTCAAAAGCCTGCGCAACAGCATCCCTCATAATCCCCTCCGCAACCCCAAGCCTCAGTTCTTCAAGAATTGTTCTTGTTATATATTTTGTTTGTTTTGGTTCAGCAGAATTTAGCAACTCTAAAATAATGTTTAATTTTTTAGCCTGTGAACTTTTTCCTGTCAGACCAGCAAGTTCTCTTATTTTATAAAAAACCTGTTCAGCACTTAGTTTTCTTTTAAACAAGGCAGATTGTCTTTTCCTCTTTACAAGCTTTTCCGCTACCAATCCGAGGTCCCCGGTTTCCTTAAATTCATCAAAAACTTCAGGTTTTGAAAACCCTAATTTCATCAAAGCCTGAATAATTAGTTTATCTGCAATTCCTATTTCCTGCTCCTCACTCTCCAGAAAAATCTTTCCCTGTAACAAATGAATAACAATCTGTAAATCCTCGGTGTTCAGATTTTTTATAAACTCCGCAACAATATCTCTTTTCTCTAATTTTTTTGTTGTTGCAGAAAGTTTTTCATAAACTTCAACAAGTTTGGTGTATTCCATAATTAATTTTACTTTAATCTTATGGACTTAACAGAAAGAGTAAAAGAGATTCTGGAAAAATACTATATTTGTGATGAATGTTTGGGAAGACAGTTTCACAGTATACTTCCAAGAATTTCAAACAGGGAAAAAGGGATAATTCTGAGAACTTATGTTGTGATGAATTCTATTTTAAAAAACGAAGAAATTAAATTCAAAAAAAGTGAAAACTGCTACCTCTGCAACAACATATTTAATAAAATAGATTTCTATGTTCAGGAAATCAAAAAGAAATTGAAAGATTATGAATTTAATAGTTTCCTGATGGGTTCAAAAATTCCCCCGGAATTAATTTGTAAGGAGGAAGATTTCTGGGAGGAAAATGGGGTTGATTTCTGCGAAGCTTTAAAATCAAGTTTTAACAGGGAAATCGGGTATCGCCTGAAAAATCAGATAAAGAAAAAAATTGAATTTGAAAATCCTGATATAATGGGTGTTGTTGATTTGGGAACTAATAATATTGGTTTGCAGGTGGCTCCACTTTATGTAAAAGGGAGCTACAAAAAGAAACTGGGAAAAGGAAAAGTACAAGAGGTTATTGAAAATATTTTAGTTGAAAATAGTCTGGCAAGTGAACCCGTATTTTATTCCATTGGAAGACTGGAACAGAATGTTACAACAAGTTGTTACAGACCTTTTATTTTGATGCTAAGGAATCCAAAAAAAAGAAAACTTGGACTGAAAAAAATAAGAGAAAGAATAAACAAACTAAAATCAATTTCTGTATCAAATCTGGGTTACTCAGATAAAGAAGAGATTGAGAAAATGAAAACAGAGAAAATCACAGCTTCATATTCTATAACTCTTGAGTTTAACAGGAAATTGGAAATTAAAGAAATCAGAAAGAAATTAATAGGTCTGAGAAATAAAAGAGTCCTGCAGTTCCTGAAGAAAAAAACAAGAAATCCTTATATCAGAAAACTGAAAGTAAAAGGGAAAAACAAAAAGTTAATAATTGAAGTAGAGAGCACAGTTGGTTTCTCTGTCAATTCTTTCCTGACCGGAAAAAGCAAGCCGAATATAAGAAAATTAATTGGTGAAGATTTTAAAATTAAGGAAATTGTTTTAAAAAGTTACAGGAAGATGAAAACTCATGAAATGTATTTTTAATTTAGCGACCACCAAAAGGAAATTTCTGTTCGCACCTGTTTTCACATTCTGTTAAAGTCATATCATCAATACCATAGTACAATCTGCATGCAGTTAATAAACTGTCCTCACTCCCATCACTGTTAATGTCCCCGACAAAAATATCTTTCGGGGAAGTTCCTGTTCTAATATATTTTTCACACCCGGAATTAAATGCCTGCTCAAGTCTCATACCATAAAAACCCGGGAAACTTCCAGCAAGAAATGTATAACTCAAAAAAACAAGGACTAATATTGCAAGAGATATAATTATTATAGTATTTATTGACAAAGAAACTCCTTTCATTATTTAATAAGTATTTAATTAAGATTATGAAACTGAAGGGTATTTCATTATCTATTGAAACAATTGTAATTATCATTGTATGTGTTTTGGTTCTTGTTGTAACAGTTTTATTCTTCTCCGGTGTTTTTAATCCGGGGGCAGAAACAGTTGCAGACCAGGCTGCTTTATCAAAGGAATGTTTAGAATGGGGTTGGCATAACCATGACAATGATTATTTTAAAGCTCATCTTGAAGATTATCCTGCACTAAGTAACACTTTTAGTGGAGACCCTGTAAAAGCAGAGAAATATTGTAAAGGGGAGAAAGAATAATTTTTTGGTTTTTCATTGGCGGAAGAAGTAAGGATGAAATGAATTCTTTCTATATTCAAACAAGTCTCACTCCATTTTTTATTATTTCCTTTACTAAAGGATCTTTTCTGTTTTTATAGAATAATCTTTTCACGAAAAAATGAATTTCAATATTCTTTTTGTAAACCTTTTCTAACTTCTGAACTGTTTTTTGAGTAGTTTTTTTATTAAATTTCTCTGTTATCAAAACTGCTAGGTCTACATCAGATTTTTCATTATAAATTAATTTAGAGTAGGAACCAAACAAATAAACTTCAATTCCTTTTATTATTGAAAATCCTGAGACTAAATCAAGCAATAAAAGATAAATATCAAGAGGTAATTCTTTCAACTCTTTGTATTGTTTTGACGAAATTTCTATTATTTTTTTTGCATTTTCATTTTGAAAATTTATTTTATAAAAATTTTCATCTCTCTTTAGAATCTTACAGGATAACAATCTCAACAAAGCTTTATCCAACGGAACATTATTTAATTTTGTTCTTTCTTTTATTTCTTTCCTTCTGAATCTTGAACCCGGAGACAGAGAAAATAAACTTATTATTTTAAATGAATCCAAATCAAATATCTGGTTAATCATTTTTCTCACCCAATAGTTTATTTATTTTTTCAAGAGAGGGTTCTACGACTGTTATTAAGAATTCTTTTGACCTTTTTCTAAACTCCTCTTTCATAAAGATGGTTCCTGTGTAGTATTGTGCTTTGATTCTTTCCTTTTTTGCTTCAGATAAATCATTCGCTAAATTAATAAACTCTCTGTAACCTCTTTCAATAAGATTTAGAATTTCTTTATTTTTTATTAATTCTCTTAGGACTTTTATTGTTGTTGCATGCACTTCTGTTTCTATCTTAAGTCTAAACTTTTTTGCAAGAAGCAACTTTGTAATATCATGCATTGCATAATAGCCGGATATTATACTCCACCTTGGAAAATTTTCTATATTTTGTTTACAGTGTTCCAAGTTATCTTTATAGGAATTCTCAAAGAAATTTAGGTATCTCTCAAGTTCCAGTTCTTTTATTTTGCTTACTTTTCCTTCATTTATCAGAGTTTCTATTTTTACCATTTTTTACCACATATATAGTATTTATTTATTTTTATTTAAATACTTTACCATTTTTTTGGTATTTTTTATACTCTTATGATAATTCGTATATAGTTTAAATATTTAAAGATTTGGTTTATATAAAGGTTAAGATTTAAGAAATTAGAATTTATGATTTATGTTTCACAGACACCATCAGTACAACTATCGCCAGTAGCGCAATGCTGTTCAAAATAGCAGTAACAATTATTAGTACAGGAAGTTCCTGTTTCTGTTGTCCAATAATTACCTACGGTATAATCGTCCATACAGAAATTACTCGGTTGACTGGCAGCGCAGGTTCCATGTGCTGTTACAGCAGTGTGCTCGTCGTGGCATTTCTGTTCACATGATGGTTTAGTATCTACTACACACCTATCACCCTCGCATTTGTATCCGCTTGGGCAGGACACTCCCATGGAGTACCAAGCACATTCATCATTCCAGCAGAAGTGTTCATATAATTTGCCACTGCTGCAGTAGTCTGTTCCACCATTGCCTTTGTAGTCACTACAGGTTCCCTTCTCATAATAATCTTTTCCATCAGGGTAGGTGGTATCAGAATCTGTGTCTGAGCACCATGGAGCAACACTTATTGTGAAATAATCATCAGACCTATCTTTAATAGTCCAGTCCTGAGTACTCTGAATATAAATTCCATAATCACTACCTGATGAAATATCAGTTGGAATTGTCCAAGAATATTTTCCTGATGAAATTAGGGGGTGCCTTATATATTTCACTGCAGTTCCTCCTTTATGCAAATATATATCTACTCTGTCGCTTAGCCCAGTAGAAGTCCAGGTAATATCCTTTGTTTCTCCAGTCTTCCAACTTTGTCCGCCATTTGGAGAAGTAACTGTTATTGACTTTGGAGGTGGGGCAGAACTTATTATTATTGTTTTTGAATTAGATTCGCCAGGGTCATTAAAACCATTTACTCCATTTTTATCAACACATGCAGAATAATCATAAGTTCCTGCAGAGGGAGGAGCATTAAAGGAGATGGGAATAGAGCAACTACCTCCACTCACTGTGCAGGATCCCTTCAAGGTGCCAGAGCAGGAGTTTTCTCTAAACTGAACTACCTTGCCATCACAATTTGATAAACCGGAAGCAGTTGCTGTAATACTCTGGGAAGGTTCTGCTGTACTTGGTATAGAAAGTGAAACCGAACCTGAGCATTGTGGTGGTGGCGGGGATGTGCCACTTCTAACACACCGGACATATTTGCTAAAGTCTTTGTCAGAAATAGCAGTCTCGCCACACATAGCGAAGAATACGCCTTTAGCTTTAGTGCTACTCTCTTCAGTTGATGACCAATAGGTAAATGTTTCGCCTTCATTATCAAAACAGGTTCCATCAGAAGCACAAGCATCTGAATAACACAACCCAAGTAAAGTAGCTATATTTGGTAATATCCAATCATTGAGTCCTCCATAATTTAAATTTTCACAGTGAGAAACCGCATAACTCCAAGGCATCTTGGAGGATCTAGTTGGCGTCCAGCACTTGCTACTACCACAATCTACATAAACTGTAACACCATTGCAGGTTATCTTTTTATAGGTACCGGAACAAGCACAAGTGTAACACATTTCTTCTGTTTCACCTGATACTGTGCAACTAACAGAACAGCAAGTTCCTGTTCCAGAATGCTTTAAAGAAGTTCCCGGGCAAGTTTCATTTGCCTGGCAAATAAATCCGCCTAATACTCCGCCATGCTGTGAACAAGG
>JAUXEA010000097.1 GCA_030620695.1 Candidatus Aenigmatarchaeota archaeon
TCCCAACAAAATAATTTATAATCAACCCAACAATTGGGCCTATTCCAAAAATTAAACCAATACTTGTGTAACTAATATTTAGTTCTCTTAGATATAAAGGCAGAACCACCATAAGTAGACCGGAAGGAATTGCTGTAAAAATTCCCCAAATAATAATCTTTCTAAAATCTTTCATTATAATAATCTGACTTTTAATTTATGTTCCTTGAACTTCTTCTCTTTTTGCTGATTGGAATCCTGCTCGGGGTTGTTGCCGGGCTAATTCCCGGGTTACATCCAAACACAATTGCTTTCCTTCTATTATCTGTTTCTCCACTTCTTGGCATTGAAATTCTTTGTCTGATAGCAATTTTGGTTGGTTCGGAAATTACAAATTCTTTTGTTGATTTTATTCCTTCAATTTTATTTTCAGCCCCGGAAGAAGATACTGCTCTTTCTGTATTGCCCGGGCAGAGGTTCTTACTATCCGGCAGGGCTTACGAGGCAATATATCTGACTGTTTGCGGGGGCTTAATTTCAACAATTGTTATTGCTTTAATCTTTCCTTTATTTATTATTTCTATTCCAATGCTTTATTCTTATGTTAAACCAGTAATTGTTATTCTTCTGATTTTAACAATTGTTCATCTGTTTTGGACCCAAAAGAAAAATAAATTCAGTGCTCTTTTGGTTTTTGTTTTTTCTGCTCTATTGGGTTTACTTATTTTCCACTTACCTCTTTCAGGAAGTGAGGTTATGTTTCCTGCTTTTTGCGGTCTCTTCGGTCTCGCGAGTTTATTTTTTGCTTCCTCAAAATCAGAAATTCCCGAGCAGGAAATTGATGTAAACCTGGAAGACTGCTCAAAAAAGAAAAGTTCGCTTGTTGGAGTATTCTCCGGTTTGATTGCCGGGATTTTGCCTGGAGTTGGTTCAAGTCAGGTAACAGTTATGAGCCAGCAACTTCTGAAAATTAAAAATCTGAAGGACTTTATGATTTCTATTGGCGGGATTACAACAGCAACAAGTTTATTTTCAATTGTTGCCTTGTGGACAATCGGGAACCCAAGAAGCGGGACATCAGTTGCAATCCAGAGCCTTGCGTTTGAACCTTCTTTATCAACACTATTCATTATTCTCTTTATGATTGTTATTTCCGCGGGTTTTGGTGCTTTATTGACTTTGTCCCTCTCAAAAATTATTATCAAAAATATTTACAAAATCAAATACAACAAACTAACAAAATCTATTTTTATTTTTCTCTTTATTCTGGTTGGTGTTTTCACAGGGTGGATTGGTCTAATAATTGCAATAACAGGTTTGGCGATTGGATTATTTTGTATTCAGACTGGAGTTAGAAGAAGTTTTATGATGGGTGTTTTACTGGTTCCGACTATTTTGATTTTTTTAGGTGTTTAAAAAACTTTATTAACCTAAATTAA
>JAUXEA010000096.1 GCA_030620695.1 Candidatus Aenigmatarchaeota archaeon
ATTTTGGTGGCAGTACCACAAAGCCCCATATAAATCCACACAACTTCCACAAACCCCCCCGCAACCGTCGGAGCCACACTCCTTGCCTGCACAATCAGGAACACACTCTTCTTTAAAATTGTAAGTATCCACCACCCTCCCAAAAGATTCTTTCCCAGATTTTGATTTAAAAATAGGAGCAATTGAAACTGTTTCAATATTAGAAGAATTTAATTGAGTTAGAGTAAAAGTAAAACTCTTTTCACCCAGCTCCTGCAAAGTTATATTTGTCTGCTCAAAAATTTCTGTGTTGGTTCCGTCGCTGACAACAAACTTTATACCGCTTAATTCTCCTTTCCCGGGATTTCTTTTCACCCGAACATCAACGCTGTTTGAATTAATTTTAACATCTTTAACTTCTAAATCAATCATAATCTTCCCTAAAAAAACTTCTTCAACTCCCCCGGAAATAACATTTTTTATTACAACCCACACAATCCCCACTGCAACCAAAACCAAAAGAATTATAATTAATGTTGTAACAACTGCTGATAAACCTCTTTTATTTATTTTCTTTAACATTTTAAAATTTTATTTAAACAACTACATCAATCACTGTTTTATTTCCAATTTCTCCTTTGTTTGAGATAAACAATTTATAAGGTGTTGAAGATTTAGTTATTGATTTTAGTTTATCTTCTCCTTGATAAGTCAAGTCATAAGTTTCATCATAATTCATTGCAAAAGTTATCAAATTAAAGTTTCCTCTTTTTTCATTTATCACCACAATCTTTCCTTCTTGATATTCCCCTCCAGGCTCAATATATTCATCTCTACTTTCTATTTCAAAAACAATTTCATTGTTCACCCCATCTATTTTCAAGACACCTTTTTTTATTCCTAATTCAATTGACCTTTGATTTCCCGGGCATCCCATTCCCAAACATGAAATAATGTAATCAATCCCTTCCATCATCCCCACAGATTGTTCAAGAATTGTTTTGTCTTGAAGTCCTTCTATTTTTGGTTTTGCATAAGAAAGAACTAACCCAATCATAATAAAAGCAATCAAAGTATAAATAACTGTTTCAATCCAAACCTGCCCCCTTTTTTGTTTCATAATATTAAAATAGAAAATAGAGTTAATAAATTTAACTAACATGTAAAATCAAGTTTTAAAGCAAGGTCTATTTATCAAGGAGTAATCTCTAAGAAAAACATTTAGAAAATGTCCAGAGTTTCATTTCCTGATTTTTTCTTAAATTCAGGTTCATCATCATACTCTTCTTCTTCGCCTAGCAGTTCAGAATTTTCATTAGTAATTAACTCATCAATTTTTTGAGAATTTTGTTCATTAATTTGATTTTCAAATTTATTTTCTGTTTTTTTGCCCCCAGTAAGAATTTTCTCAGAAAATTCTTCGGGGTACGCCTGTGGTGT
>JAUXEA010000045.1 GCA_030620695.1 Candidatus Aenigmatarchaeota archaeon
GAGAGGGACAAAGGAGTAGAAGAAAGGACGCTTGAAAAATATACTTCTTGGCTACAATAATAGTTATGATTATTTCCTGACAATTTTAGTTTCTCTTTTTAAGTTAGTTTATGGTCCTGACACCAATAGATTTTTATTATTTGCTGAAAGAATTAAAAAAAATTGAAGAGAGCAATCTGAAGAAAATTTACAAATCAGAGAATAATTTTGTTTTTGAGTTTAAAAAAAAGAAAGATAAATTTTATCTTGTTGTCGGAAAAAACTTTTGTTATCTTGATGATGAAAAGCCGGAAGAAACAGAAGCCAAAGGTTTTGTTAATTTTTTGTTTGATAGACTAAAAGACAAGAGACTCATCAAAATTGAGCAAAATGATTTCAACAAAATTCTTGTCCTGCACTTTTCAGATTTTGAT
This sequence comes from Candidatus Aenigmatarchaeota archaeon, assembly GCA_030620695.1. Lineage (GTDB taxonomy): Archaea > Aenigmatarchaeota > Aenigmatarchaeia > QMZS01 > QMZS01 > QMZS01. Next base: position 414 of record JAUXEA010000045.1, read on the forward strand.
TTGATTCTTGAGTTTATTGGTAAGGGAAATATAATCCTTTGTCAGGATAATAAAATTACGGGTTGTCTTTATTCCAGGGAGTTCAAAGACAGGAAAGTTTTGGTTGAGGAAGAATATAAATTTCCTGTTGGAATAGAACTTGGAAAATATTTGAAGACAAAAGATGAAAACCTGCTGAATGAAATCCATATAGGAAAAATTTATAAAGAGGAAATTCTGAGTGGAGAAACTCTTGAATCTCTATTAAATAAAAAACCCCTGCCATATATTTATTTTAAAGAGAATGAAATGTTTTTTGTCTCACCTTTTAAAATAGAAACCTTACAGAATTTAAAATCCAAAGAGGTAGAAAGTTTTTCCAAAGCAATCAGGGAATTCTTCTCAGAAAAGAAAAAAACGAAAACAGAGATTATTAAAGAAGGTCAGAAAAAGAATCTAAATAAATGCCTGAGAGAAGAAGAGAAATTCAGAGAAGAGGCGGATTTACTTTTAAAGTATAAACCAGAAATAGAAACTGCAGTAAGAGAGTTTAAGAAAGAAAAAAGAATAGTTGAACCAATCAAAGAAATTGTAGAGAAAAGGGGCATTATAATTTTAGAACTTGGCGGAATAGAACTTAATCTAAATATCAATGCTGAAGTAAAAGATGAAATAAATTTGTTATATAAAAAATCAAAGAAAGCAAGAAAAAAGATAGAAAGGATAAAAAAACTACTTCCTGAAAAAATTGGTGTTAAGGAAAAAATGAGAAAAACTGTAAAAGGAAAAAAAGAATGGTATGAACAGTTCAGGTATTTTTATACTTCTGACAGTTTTTTAATTGTTGCAGGTAAAGACACAGACACAAACGAGAAACTGATTAAAAAGTATTGCAAGAGAAGTGACATTGTTTTGCATGCACATATCCCGGGCTCTCCCTTTGGAGTTATTAGGAGTGAAGGAAAAGAAATAACAAAACAGGCAATTGAAGAAGCAGCACAATTTGTTGCATGCTACTCAAGATTCTGGATTTCAAAACTCGGGATTGCAGATGTGTACTGGGTAAAACCTGAACAGGTTTCAAAGACTGCAAAAGGTCACATAAAAAAAGGCTCTTTTATGATTTACGGAAAAAGAAATTTTTTAAGGGTTGAACTAAAAATTTTGATTGGTGTTAATGAAGATTTTGAGGTTGTTAAATATCCTGCAAATTCTTTAAAAAAACCAAAAAATTTTGTTGTTATTGTTCCTGGAGAAAAAGAGGGGAAAGAACTGGCGGAACTAATAAAATTAAAATTAACAGAAAAAGCAAAGAAAGAGGATAAAAATAAAATTCTGGAAATCAATCCAGATGAATTTTTGAGAATTGTGCCCTATGGGAAAGGGGACCTGCTCGCTAATTAATTTTACTAATATGTCCCGCTTAGGGGGGTTATTTATTTTTTAAGTAGTAATTATATGGAGATAGTTAATAAGGTAGGTAAAGAGGATTATCATACACACAGTCGGGATTATTCTGATGGAGAGGCTAGTGTTGAACAAATAGTCGAATACGCAAAAGAGTTGGGATTGAAAAGGATTGCAATTACAGATCATAGCCAGGCATGTTTAGATGAATTAAATAAGAAACGCAAAGACAAATTACCCCACGTACCACGCGAAGAATATAATTCATTTGCTCAACAAGAAGAGGATGGAAGAGAAATTGAGGTTATATTTGGTATTGAAGGGGACCTTTTAAATGAGGAAGGGGATATTTGCCAGGATATACAGGGAATCTCAACAGATTTTCTTATATTGGCCGCCCATAAAATGGTTTATTTAAGTGAACCTGAAAAATTAACTGAAGGGATGATTAAAGCGATTGAAAGATATTATGAAGATATCCAATTTATTGCTCATCCATACTTAAAAGAATATGGAGATTTAGATGTTGAAAAGGTGGTTGAAGTGGCAAACGATTATGAAATTCCATTGGAATTAAATTGCGGGTGTCTTATTAAAGGCAAAGTTAATTTAAATCATTTGAAAAAAGTATTGCAGGAAAGTCAGCAAATTTATATAAATAGTGATTCACATAATTTAAATGAACTTGGTAATTCTATAAGCAAAGGCCTTGACTATTTAAAAAGATTAGGTATTTATATACCCAAATAACTATTTTCCATCACCGAAAACTATAAATAGAAATAAATTCAGATTAATATGGGGAATATGGAAGAAGAAAGTTATTTTGGTGATTCAAAACTTTTAGAATTAAAAAAGTATCTTTGCTCTAAATTTGAAGATGAATTAAATGAATTGGAATACTTGGATAATAATAAAATCACAGAAATTTTATTAGAGGGGTTGCAAAAACATTTTGGCATTACTTGGGTAAAACCAAATGACAAAACATATAATAGATTATGGCATATATTTGTAACTCCAAATTATGATGCATTTATTCAAATGGGGAAGAAGGATACTTCAGGTATATATGAGTTTAACCCTAAACAAGTTGAAATAAACTTTGAAAAATATCAAGGACGTTTAACTGAATTATTGCGTATGCAAAAAAACTAAAACAAAGCCTTGGCAAATTTAATTAAACTCGGCCTTTTCATCATTAATTTACCAAGAATCATCAGACTATCCCCTCTGGTGAAATTTATTATGTCTTCTCCACCCAGATTGTCAGCAAAATAATTAAAATCGTCGTCCGAGAGATTTTCAACAACTTCTCTCAATTTTTCAACTCTTCTTAAAGGTTCTCCTCTCTGTGCCCACCATTCTGTGTTATACTTGTCCAGACCTTCTTTTGAAGTGTCCCCTTTCTGAAATGCTTCGTCAATAATATTAGCAGCAAGTCTTCCGGCAAACTGCGCTTCATAAATTCCCCCACCATGAATAGGATTTACCTGGTGTGCAGCGTCCCCTACTGCGAGGAAATTATCCAGAGTCATTTTTTGCAGGAAGCCCCCAACAGGAATGCCCCCCGCATTTACTTCCAGGATTGAACCATTTTTTAATTCTTTCCTGCTATCCACAAACTTTTTCAGGTAGTCGATTGCAGGAATTTCATGTTCCCCCAAAATACCTATTCCAACATTTGCAACATCTTTTCCTTTTGGGAATACCCAAAGATAGCCCCTTGGTGCAATCTTATTTCCAAAATATAAATAAATCTTTTTTGGGTTTTCTATCTCAATTCCCCCCATTTCAAACTGCACCCCTGAGTTTACAAGCAATGGTTTACATATTGTATTTAGACCCGCAAATCTTGAAATTTTTGATTCAATACCGTCCGCAGCGATTAGTATTTTACAAGTTTCCTCAAATTTTTGCCCGCAGAATTCACCTTTCACTCCGCAAATTTTTCCGTCTTTTTTTAAGATTTCATTAATATGGGTTTTTGCCTGAATTCTCGCACCTTTTCTTACTGCTTCTTCAGCAAGCCACTTGTCAAAAACTTTTCTCTCAAGCACACACCCGTAATTTTTCCCGTAATCAATGTCAACAAATTTCCCGTTTGGAGCATAAACTCTCGCACCGTTTATTTTCTGCCTTATACAATTTGCGGGGGGGTTTAAGTTTAGTCTTCCAAGACCCCCGAGAGAAATTCCCTCAGCACATCTTTTCGGGGCACCAATTTCCTGCCTTTTCTCATAGACCGCAACATCATAACCTTTTTCAGCCAGATGTTTTGCTGTTGCAGACCCACC
>JAUXEA010000111.1 GCA_030620695.1 Candidatus Aenigmatarchaeota archaeon
AGAGTTTTTGAAGATTTTGGAAAATATGAAGTTTTCGTAATCAGGGAAGGAATTATTCTGAACCAAAGTTATTTCTGGGGAGAAAAAAATAAAATACCTGAACAAAACACAATTAACTATAATTTAACCAACAAATCAGCAACACCTGATAGGATGACCGGAAAATTTTCTAAAGTTGAACCAAACTGGTTTGAAAACATTTTTAGTGAACTTGCAGATTTGATTTCTCCTTTGGTTGAACTGATGGAAAAGTCTATTCAATAGAAATGGTCAAGGAATCTATTACATTTTGTTGTTTTCCCTGATTTTATTAATTATTTCAGTAATGTCTCCGCTTGCTTTCCAAAATGTAATGGAAGGTTCATTAAAAGGATTTGCATGGATATGAAATTTAAGTTGGGGGATATCAATTGAGTCCCCCTCATTTAAAACAACTTCTTTAACTGTTCCGTCTTCTTCAAAAAGTTTAATCATACATCTTCCTCTAATCTGAAACAGAGATTCCAAAACAGGTCTATTATGCTTTGCTAATTCTTGTTTTGGATTTATTTCTAAAGTTCCAACACTTAAAGTTTTATCAGAGAAAGCAATCATTATATTGCCTTGTGCCAAATTATATTTTTCAAAATTCATAATATATAATGCAATCTATTTTTGGTAGATGCACCTCTCGTTATCAGGCAAGTAATTTAATAATGGAAAACTCTATAGTGCTTTTAAACAATTTTTGATTTTGCTGTTGTAATAATGAGATTGGACTTTATTCTTCTGGTTTTTTACAAATTGTTTCATTTTTAATCAGGTATTTCCCGGATAATTTTGCTCTTGCCATCTTAAATGCTTTTTTTGCGAACTCTTCATCTTTTTCATCAATCCACAATTCAAATAAAACATTCCCTTTGTTTGTATAGATTCCCTGTCCGCAGGGTCTTCCAAAAGCATGTTTCATCCCTGAGAAGAATCTATCTGCTCCTGCAACAGCGGCCTGTTTGTGTTCCCTTAAAACATTAAAAGGATATCTCCTGAGGATTAAGTAAAAATTCAGTTTTATATTTTTCTGGATATAATTAGACATTGCGACTCTTGCCGCTTCTATGGGATTGTCCCGTAGCTGCAGTGTTGAATCACATACAA
>JAUXEA010000057.1 GCA_030620695.1 Candidatus Aenigmatarchaeota archaeon
CATAAGCCCCGGGAACAGAATGGTCAGTATGAATCGGAACAATTTCCAGGGGACCTATTTTTATTTTATCTCCTGTTCTGAAAGTTTTGAAAGTTCTTTCTGTTGGGGGTTTTCTGTAATCTTTCCTGAAAAGAGGTCTTTCTTTGAAATTAATTACCTCATTTTCAATAGTTCTCTGGCTCTGCTCCTCAACACCATCCAGAATTAATTTGCAGGTTTTCCCGCAATAAACAGGAATTTCTTTATTAAGGAAACTAATATAATTTGCATGGTCGGCGTGGGCATGGGATAAAATAACTGCGGAGATTTCAGGTTTTTCCGGTTCTCTCCCCAAATGTTTTAATAGGTCTTCCCTGTAAACCCCTTTTATATCAGGTATTAAGCCCATTCTCAGAAAATCACCAATCCCGTTCGCAGTTCTTGGGGTCAGAAATTCCTCAAAAAAATTTCCCCTCTTTCCAAAACTCATCCCAAAATCCAGAAATATTTTTGTTCCTTTGTCTTCCAAAAGGATTTTATTCCCCCCAATTTCATTTATCCCCCCATAAAAAGTCAGTGAGGTCATAATTATTGATAATGAAGAAAGATTAACCAATTAATTATTTTTAAACTATTTTATGGCAAGGATGTATGCAAGGAGAAAAGGGAAAAGCGGCTCAAAAAAGGTTGTTAGAAACAAGATTCCTGATTGGCAGCTTCTTAAAGAGAAAGAGGTAATTAAAAAAATAATAGAGTTGAAAAAAGAAGAAAAAAGCAAACCGGAAATCGGTTTAATTCTAAGGGATTCCTATGGGGTTCCGTCCATAAGATTAACAACAGGAAAAAAATTACAGGAGATTTTGGAAGAAAACAAGTTCAGTGAAGCTTATCCTGAAGAAATGATGAACCTTATAAAAAAAGCAGTAAACCTGAGAAAACACCTGAACCAGAATAAAAAAGATTTCCACAACAAAAGATCCTTGCAGTTGACAGAATCAAAAATCAGGAGAATGGGAAAATATTATATTAAAGAGAAAAAACTGCCTGAAAAGTGGAAATATAAACCAAAAGAAGCAGAATTGCTTTTGAGATAAATTTATCACTTCAAAAAGTTCTTTTTTATTTGGGATAAAATTATAGATACCTGAATAATTTTTCATGCTAAATTATGACCTTAAAATTTCCGTTCCTGAAAAAAAGAAAGAGTCAGGAAGAGATGATTGAAAAAGTTGAGGAATGCCTGAAAAAAAAGGAGAATTTACTTATTCATGCCCCAACCGGAATCGGGAAAACCGTTTCCGCACTTTATCCTGCTGTGAAATTTGCGTCTGAGAACGGGCTTAATGTATTTTTTCTCACACCAAGACACTCCCAGCACACGATTGCCCTTGAAACATTAAAAAAAATCGGGGATGTAAAAGTAACAAACATAATAGGGAAAAGGTGGTTCTGCAATTATCTTTATGATGAAATGGGTTCTGCTGAATTTCATGATTTATGCAACTACCTGAAAAAAGAAGGAAAATGCGAGCACTATAACAAGACTTATAAAAAAGGAGAATTAACAGAAGAAGCAAAAACCAAGGTAAGTGAAATAAGAAGAGAGATTCTTGGTTCAGATGAAATCAGGAAGAAGTGCGATAAGTTCTGCGCTTATGAAATTGCATGCCAGGCAGCAAAAAAAAGCAATGTGATAATTGCTGATTATTTTCACCTCTTTAATCCTTTTGTCTCAGAATCATTTCTTAAAAAAATAGAAAAAAATCTTGAAGACTCAATAATTATTGTTGATGAGGCTCATCAACTCCCGGGCAGGGCAAGGGATATTTTTTCATCAAAACTGTCAACTTATGCGCTGAAAAACGCAATAAAAGAAGCAGGGGAAATGGAGAATGATGTTTGCGAGGATATTGAAAAGCTCAGCGCAGGGATAGACGAACTTGCAAGGGAAAAACTTGAAAATAATAATGAGGGGTATGTTAAAAAAGAAGAAATCGTTGCAATTTTAAATTCTCTCCACCCTGGATTTCTTGACAGGCTGAAAGAAGTTTCTGAGTCTGCGAAAGAAGGCGCAGAACAGAAAGGCAACCTGTCCCCTGAGCAAGACCCTGTCGCGAAAAAACGATCCTTTTGTTCAGGACTGCTTAATTTTTTTGAAGTGTGGCTGGATGTTGAAAACAATGATGACTCTGCAAGAATCATAAGAAAGAAAGATACAAAGTATGGAACGCAGATAGAAATAAAACTCAGCACCCTGCTCCCCTCTGTAATAACTTCAGATGTAATCAATACCAGTTACTCAACAATCTTAATGTCCGCAACTTTGCAGCCTCTTGATATGTATGCTGACTTGCTTGGAATCAAAAATTACAAAACCCAGTCATTCAAATCAGTTTTTCCCCCTGAGAACAGGCTGAACATTGTAGCCCCGATTGCAACAACAAAATATTCAAAGAGGGGAGAAACGCAGTACAGGAATTATGCTGACATAATCACAAAAATATTTAATTCTGCGGGGGGGAATACAGCAGTTTTTTTTCCATCATATTATTTCCTAAATCAGGTTGCAAATTATCTTGGAGGGGGAATTAATACTTTTATTGAAACCCAGGAACTGACAAAAAACCAGAAAAATGATTTACTAAAAAATTTTATAAATTCAGAGAGCGGGCTTCTAATCGGGGTGCAGTCAGGGTCTTTTGACCAGGGAATTGATTTCCCAAATAATATTTTGAAATGCATAATCATTGCAGGACTCGGACTTGCAACACCAGACCTTGAAACAAAAAGCCTGATTGACTGCTATAACAAAAATTACGGGAAGGGTATGGAATACGGGTATATTTATCCTGCTGTGCAGAAAGCAATACAGGCAAGCGGGAGAGCAATAAGAAGCGAGAAAGACAAGGCAGCAATTGTTTACCTTGATGAAAGATTTTTACAGAGAAATTACAGGCTTGCAGTGGGTAGTGAAACATTCAGGGCAAGCAGGGAGCCGTGGAAGGATATTGAGAAGTGGAATTCTGAAAGGAGTTAGAATTGTGTTACATGAATGATAAAGTTAAATCAAAAAAACAAGTTGGCTCGGCGACTCTTCGTCGAAAAATCAGAGATTTATCTCCTCGGCCCTAACGGGTCGGCTAACAGGTGGATATACGGTTCGCTCCTTTCAGTCGCTCACCAAAATTTTTCTTAACAGAAAAACTTCGCATATGCACCAATATGTTAAATACAATCTCCCACTTGCGAGTTCCCAAAACTTGGATAATCCCTTAAAATTTACTCAAACTTTCCTTAACCAAAAAACTCTTCATTTTCTTTTCCTTGTGGTAAGCAGTCCAGTAATAAGCCTCATCTCTTGTTCCTTTTGTAATTAAAATATAAATTTTTCCTTTAATCAATCTTGCAACTCTTCCTCTTCTCTGGATGCTTCTGATTTCTGATGGAACCGGCTCATAAAAAACTGCTGTTCCAACTCCTTTAATGTCTAAACCTTCCTCTCCGATTGAGGTGCAT
>JAUXEA010000095.1 GCA_030620695.1 Candidatus Aenigmatarchaeota archaeon
AACATAATCATAATTACTAATAATATTGCAGTTCCTGAAACCAAGGCACCAAGCAAGTCAGTAGATGCAGCAAGCAATCCTATTGCTGCTCCCCCCATAACTGTCAAGGGCATAATATATCTGTCAAGAATGCTTTCTAAAATTCTTTCATCCTGCCTAAATCCAGCAACCTGCAATCCAGATGCAGCTATTTTATGTGCCTGTGCTTTTGAATCCATTCCAGAAGTCTTAACCCAAAATATAGAAAACACTGTACAAAAAAATACAAAAAATAAAATATGTGTTAAACCTTGCAGTAAATATTTGAACATAAAACCCCCTCTAATAAATAATTCCAAAAGATTAGTTGAACCCATCCAAAATGCCAAACCAGAAATTGCCTGCCCATCAACAAAGCGTCCTAAAAACCCAAGGTGTGAAGCAAATTTTGCCATTCCAGTGCACATTCCTTCTTCTGTAAAACACGGAGCAGCAGCATTTTCAATAAGCCCTCCAAAAAGCTGGATGTTGGCAATCAAAGCAGCACACAAAATAACTGGAATTACAGAAGCATAAAAAAACGACAATGGCCATTTAACACCATATCCTCTGATTCTTCCAAATGATAAAGGAATCTCAACTTTTAATGACTGCGCCCAGACAACCATTAAAAAGATTATTACTGTGGCTAAAATTGCTCCAAATGCAGATATAAATTCTACAGGATATTTATTTATTATTGACTGAATCATAACTAAAATTTTTCCAGAGCAGGGTGTGTCTTTAAAATCAAGCAAACAATTTTTTCCCTGCTGATTTACAAATTGAAGAGCACTTGTGAATAGTCTCCAGCTAACTCCTGCTGCAATAAACAAACTAACACCAGAACCAAAACCCCATTTATCACAAACCTCGCTCATATAAAAAATTGCCAGACCTCCAAGTATTAATTGAAAAATTAATAAAGAGGTGCTATATGCAATGGTTGGGTCTGCCTGAAGCCCCTGCATTAAAACATAAACCATTGCTTCAAAAATTATAAAAAACAAAACCAAAAGCTTTTGAAGTCCCTGAAAGAATTTTTTTCCTTCAACAGTTGTGGTGTCAATATTCAAAATCCCTGCACCAGTAAGCAGTTGCAAAATAATAGAAGCCATTACAATCGGCCCAATCCCCAGCGAGATAATACTCCCAAAATCTGTTCCAAGGATTATAGCCAAATATTCAAATCTTTCTAATGCATTATTTGACAAACCAAAAAGTGAAACATTAGCAAGAATAAAAAACCCCACCAAAATAATCATAGTCCATTTTAATTTTACATTAAAACCAACTTTCTTTTCAGAAGGTTTTATAACTTCTGGAATAAATTCAAATATCTTTCGTAAATCCATAGTTAATAATTAGAAAAATAGTTTTTAAAAGTTATTAATATTCTTTTTCTTCA
>JAUXEA010000013.1 GCA_030620695.1 Candidatus Aenigmatarchaeota archaeon
AATAACTTACAAAACAGGTTTGATGAATTTGTTGATTGTGATTACCAGAGAGAATGTTGCATTAGAGGTCCATCGCAGATTACAGGAAAATTAAATGGTTTAACCATCTGGAAACAAAATGAATGTAGTTGGTCAGGTGAGTTAAAAAATATGGATGGCAAAAACACCACCGGTATCTCAGACAATAAACTTGGTGCAGTTTATATCTTTACCTGCACTGATAAGAAATATTATATTTCCAGCGGGGAAGGTCCGGTACCTCTAAAATTCAGCGTTGTTGCATCTGCAAGTCTCAGAGATTTGGGTGGTTGTTGATTATGAACAAAGGTGTTGCCCTCAATTTTGTAATTATGCTTATTATTGCTGTTGTAGGTGTAATTACATTCATTATGCTGATTACAGGCAGTTTACAAAATGCCACGACAAGTATTTACTGCAACACTTATGTTAAACTTCTGAATATAATACCTTCTTCTGAAGGTCCAACAATACCGGAAATGTGCAGGATTAAAAAGCATATAGAATCAGAGGATTTGGAAGGCACAGACAACAAAATCGTGTCAAGAAAACTGCTTGCATATATTATATCCTGCTGGAATAATGTTGATGCACTGCATATAGAAGGAAATTATTCCTGCTATGAGTTAAGACTCTCCGGCAATATAGAGAATGTCACTGAAGAAAATGTTAGCAGAATTCTGGTAAGAGAAGACCACTGCAAGTCCATAGAGAACTCTGATTATGGGTGCGGGGCAAAAGACCAGATTATCTGGGAGATTGGCGGGGATATTTTAAATACACAAAAAATATTATTAATAATGTATGATGCTGAAAAAGATGGTGTTAAGGTAGTAGGATGAAAGGTGACTTGGCTCTTGATACAGTTGTCAGCTGGATAATTCTGCTGGTTGTTGCCATGGTTGTTATCGGCATAATATTTCATTTTTCTGAACAGGCCAAACAGACTCTGACTACTGATTCTGAAAAGCATCTGGAGACCGAATATTTTGAATCTGATTTATTTTCAGAGTCACAAATAAAAACCTATTTACAATTATGTTGGGCAAAAACAGGAGAAAATTTTAATAAAGATTTTATCTGTTATATTCTCAAGGGGGATATGAGTTCTGTTGACCCTGCAAATTTAGAAGGAGAATATGAAGGATATAGAGTAATCGCAGAAGAATTCAATACTTCTATACCAATAGCTACAATAATGTTTGAGGATGTTGGAAATAAAGTAATTATTAAAAATTAAGAAAAAAATTTAAACGCTGGGGACAGGATTTGATTACATGACCCTTTTATTGGATAAATGGTTGAATGCTTGTCCTTCGGACGGCACCCATTTTGCTTCGCAAAATCAGGAAGCGTCAACGGAAAAAGTTTCGAGTATTTTTTTCTTTCTTCCTTATACATTTTTCCTTTCTAAAGAAAAAGGGTTTACCTGCGCACCTTAAAAGGTAATAGGTCTCGAGCCTACCGCTTTTAAGCCAGAATGTTAACCACTCAGCCACCCCAGCATAATTTGCTTTAAATACTTATAAATAATTTAAATATATATATGAAGAATGAAATTTTAGCAGTTTTGCTGATGACTTTAGTTGTTTTAGTCAGCGGTTGCACAATGCCTGATTTTTTAGGTGGTGGGGGAGAAACACCAGTAGCAACTGGGACACAGGGACTTGCAATTACTTATTTTGGTCCTGATGTTGAGTTTCCAACACCTGGTCAGTCAATATATATAGAAGCAAGAGTAAAAAATGTTGGTGAAGTTGAGGCAACGAATATAGGAGGAGACTTATATTTAACTACCTGGAGTTCCAGTAAAGAAAGCAGTTGTACTAAATTAAAACCTCCAAATCCTGAGATTGGGAGGGATGGCGAAGAATGTATTCTAAAATGGAAAGTAACAACACCTACAGGTATAACAAGAAAAGAAACTTATGACATTGGAGCTCATATAACTTACGGGCACTCAACAAAAACAGTAGCAACAGTTTATGCATTTTCCGAGGGTGAATATATAAAAAGAATGGAAGCCGGGCAGACAATACCAACAGTAAAAGAGATAAAAAACAGTAATGCACCAATTCATGTTGATGTAAGAATCCAAAATGTATTGAAAACAGGAAGTTCAAATGTCCCCGTTACCCTGATTTTTAGAAATGTTGGGGGGGGGAATGTGAAATTTGACAGCATTAAGAGATATTATATAATTGATAAGGCAACTGCAAAAATAAATGAGGTGACAGTGGGTTCTTGTAGTAACATTCACTTAAGAGGGGGGAGAGAAGGTTCCTGCAGTATAAATATAAATGTACCTGCTGGGAAGGAACTCAAACTTCCAATAGAGATAAAAACAGAATATATCTATGAAACATCCGGTATCACAAAAGTGACTGTAAATCCTATGTTGGAATAATTTAATTTTCTTTTATTTTAAAATATTTATCCCATGAATTAATTATATTTTTACTGGTTTGATTATGATTGATTATAAAAAGTTGGGTCTGAAAATTGGTATTGAAATTCACCAGAGACTTGCAACTGAAAAAAAATTGTTCTGCAACTGCTCTGCTAAAATTTCAGGGAATGAAGAGCCTGTTTTTGAATTCAGGAGAAAACTGAGACCAACAACAAGTGAAGTCGGGGAAGTTGATAAAGCTGCTCTTGAAGAGTTTGAGAGAAACAGGGAATTTATTTATTCTGTTTATAAAAATTGCTGCTCTATAGAAACTGACTCTGATTTCCCAAGAGAAGTAAATAAAGAAGCACTGAAAATTTCTCTCCAGCTTGCAAAGATGCTGAAAATGCGGGTCCCGGATGAACTCCAGATAATGAGGAAAGTTGTAATTGATGGCTCAAATACAATGGGTTATCAGAGAACAATATTTGTTGCTTCAGGGACAGGGAATAGTTTTATTGAAACAGAATCTGGAAAGGTCCATATACAGGAAATGGAACTTGAAGAAGAAAGTGCAACAAAAATCAGGGAAGAAGAAAGCAATCGTTGTTCGAGCTTTGCTCGAACATCTTTTCAGCCAAAGGCTGAAAATCATCCTTCGGGGGCATCGTTGCGAAGCAACGAATGTAAAATTTATTACAGGCTGGACAGGCTGGGAATCCCATTAATAGAAATCAGCACAGAACCGGAAATCTGGAACCCAAAGCAGGCAAGAGAAGTTGCAATGAAAATTGGCCTGCTTTTAAGAAGTTTGCCTGTCCAGAGAGGTATTGGAACAATAAGGCAGGATGTAAATATTTCAATAAAAGGAGGGTCAAGAATTGAAATAAAAGGATTTCAGGATTTAAAAAATCTTGACAAATTAGTTGAGAATGAAGTTAAAAGGCAGGTGGATTTAATAAAAATAAAGAATAAATTAAAAAATAAAAAAATAGAATTCAAAGAAAGAGAAATAACAAATTTATTTAAAGATCCAGGGTGCAGAATTTTGAGTTCCAAAAACAAAGTTCTTTGTCTTAAAATAAAAAATTTTAGTGGTTTTTTTAAAGAAAGTTGCGGGGAACTGAGTTTAGGAAAAGAAATTGCAAATTACGCAGGATTTTATGGAATAAAGGGAATTATTCATTCTGATGAAAATTTGAAAAAATATGGCTTAAATAAAGAGGAACTTAAAAATTTGAAAAAAGAATTAAATATAGAAAACAAAGATTTATTTTTACTGGTTGCAGGAGAAAAATGTGACAAAGCACTGGAATTAATAAAGAAGAGAATTCTATTTTTAAAAAAAGGAGTGCCTGAAGAGACAAGATTTGCTGAGGGTATAACAACAAGGTATGCAAGAGAACTGCCAGGGAAGGCAAGAATGTATCCTGAAACTGATTTGCAAAAAATAAAAATCAAAGAAATTGAAATTGAAATTCCGGAAACTCTGGAGGAAAAAACAAAGAAGTTTCAGAAGTTTGGATTAAACAAAGAACTCGCAGAGCAAATTTCAAGAAGCAACGAACTTTATCTCTTTGAAGAACTTTTGAAGTATAAGGTGGAGCCAAAAATAATTGCGGATTTGATTTTAAACACAAAAAAATATTTAGAGAGGGAAAAAATAAAAATTGAAAAAAAAGATTTGGAGTTTGTTCTGGAGCAGTTGGAAAAAGGGAAAATTACAAAGAAAGCAATTTTAGATGTTTTAATTAAAAAAAGTATTAAAGGATTTGAAAAAATCTCAGGAGAAGAGCTAAAGAAAATTGTTTTGGAGTTTAAGAAAAAATACAAAGAAAAAGCGATGAATGAAATAATGAAGAAATTTGGAAAGAGGATAGACAGTAGTGAAGTTTTAAGGTTGTTAAAATGATAACAGCAAACTTTCATATTCACACAAAATATTCGCATGATTCAAATCTGGAACCTTCAGAAATACTGAAAACAGCAGAGAAATTAAAATTTGATGTTCTCGGAATTTGCGACCATAATACAACAGAAGGTGCAATTGAAACAAGAAAACTGGCAAAAAATATACTCTCCGGAACGACGGGGGATCGTTGCAAAGCAACGAATGTTTTGGTTTTGATTGGACAGGAGATAAAAACAGAATACGGGGACTTGGTTGTTTTTGGAACTGAAGAAAATTTGGAAAGGGATTTGTTCGGTTTATTAGATAAAGCAGTATCCAAAGATTTGTTTATTGTTTTTCCTCACCCTTTTGATAAATTCAGAAGGTCTGCAATGGGTAATAAGTTAAGCAAAAAAAAACTACTGGATGTCCTTAAAAAAATTGATGCAATTGAAGTTTTTAATTCAAGGTGTCTTCTGGACAGGGCTAATAAAAAAGCACAGGAAGTTGCTGCTGAATTTAAAATTCCCGGGATTGCTGCCTCAGACGCTCATTTTGCAAGTGAATTAGGAAATGCAAGAAACTTTTTGGATTGTGAAAAAAATGAAGAAGAAATTTATAAGGCAATAAAGAAAGGAAAAATAACCTGGACCGGAAAGAGGGCAAAGAGTACGGATTTGATAAAGAAATATTTTTTATGAGCAACTTCCTAAATCTAAAAGCCCAACAATTGTTTTTTATGATTAATATTTATGAAGGATGATTTAACTGGTCTCACACAGAAAGAAGCCGCCCAAAAATTAAAAGAATTTGGGTACAATGAAATAAAAGAACTTCTTCACATTTCTCCGTTCCGGATTCTTTTGAGGCAGGTAAAGAAAAATTTCATGGTGTACCTGCTGTTTGTTGCAGCACTATTGTCTTTTCTTGTTGGAGAATCAATTACGGGGTATGTTCTTTTTATAATTATAATTATTCTTGTTATAATTGGATTTTTTCAGGAATACAAAGCAGAGAGAGCAATTAAGGCTTTAAAACAAATTATTACACATAGTTCTATTGTTATAAGAGACAAAAAAGAAATTGAGATTCCTTCTAAAGAAATTGTGCCTGGGGATGTTATTGTCCTGAGAACAGGGGAAAAAATTCCTGCTGACTGCCTTGTTTTGGAAGAAAAAGAATTAAGAGTTAATGAATCTATTCTAACAGGGGAATCCAAAGAAATAAAAAAGTTTATCCCAAAAAATGAAAAAAATTACCAGAGAGATAACATAATCTTCATGGGAACTCATGTTGTTAATGGAAGATGTATTACAAAGGTTTTACATACTGGCATGAATACAGAATTTGGAAAAATTGCAGGAATGATTTCAAAAGCAGAAAAAGAATTGCCCCTGCAAAAAAAAGTTAATGATATTGCAAAATATATGGCGTTTATAGCAATAACAGTCTCCATTTTAACCGGGCTTCTAATATTAACAAGAACACCCTTCACTTATAGTGTTCTAATAGATGTTCTTATTGTTGTTATTGCCTTGTCAGTCTCGGCGTTTCCTGAAGGATTACCTGTTGTTCTTATTTCAATTCTTGGTTCCGGGGCTTACAGAATGGCAAAGAAAAATGCAATAGTAAACAGGATGTCGATAATTGAAACTCTTGGAGAGACCACAGTCATCTGTGCTGACAAAACAGGAACAATAACAAGAGGTGAAATGACTGTAAAAAAGGTCTTTGCAGATGATAAACTTTTTAATGTTAGTGGAGTAGGCTATGACACTGGGGGAGATTTCATGCAAAATAATAAAAAAATAAATACTGAAAAAAATGTTCCTTTAAGTTTGCTATTGAAATCTTCAGTTTTGTGCAATGATGCAAAAATTGAAAGAAAAGGAACTGATAATAAATATAATATAAAAGGTACACCAACAGAAGCATCTTTACTAATAATGTCCGCGAAGGGAGGTATATTTAGGGAAGACCTGCAGTTTACAAGAGAAGAGGAAATCCCGTTTAGTTCTGCTCGAAAAACGATGTCTGTTTTGTGCAAGGAAAAACAGGGAAACTATGTTTATTCAAAAGGTGCCCCGGAAATTTTAATTAACAGATGCGAATTTATCCAAAAAGGAAATAAAATTATTGAACTAAACAAAAAAGAAAAAGATAAAATACTGGATATCAACAAAAAACTCACTTCAAAAAAAATGAGGGTTCTTGGTATTGCTTACAAAACAATAAAGTCCTTTGAGAAAGACAAATTTGAAAGAGAATTAATCTTTTTGGGTTTGCTTGGTTTGGAAGATTCCCCAAGAAAAGAAGTTAAAGAAGCCATAGAATCCTGTAAAGATGCGGGAATAAAAGTCAAGATGATTACAGGAGATAACAAAGGAACTGCTGTTGAAATAGCAAAAGAAACAGGACTTATTGGTGAAGTTATGATTGGGGAAGAAATTGATAAACTAACAGATGAGGAACTCTCAAAAGTTGTAAATAAAATAGTAATATTTGCAAGGGTTAGGCCTGAACACAAATTAAGAATTGTAAGGGCACTAAAACAAAACAATGAGATTGTTACAATGACCGGGGATGGTGTTAATGATGCCCCTTCATTAAAAGAAGCACACATTGGTGTGGCAATGGGTATAAATGGAACAGATGTTTCAAGAGAATCAGCAGATATGGTTTTGAAAGATGATAATTTTGCTACAATTGTTTCTGCTATAAAAGAAGGAAGAACAATTTTTAGCAACATACAAAAAGTTGTTACTTACCAGCTCTCTGTGAACTATGCTGAGTTACTTATCATATTTTTTGGAATATTACTCGGCTTGCCTTTGCCACTACTTGCATTGCAGATTTTGTTTATGAATCTTGTTACAGATGACCTGACTGCAATTACTTTGGGTTTCAATCCTGCACCACCAGGTGTTATGAAAACGAAACCAAGAAAAAAATCAGGAATTTTAAACAAACAATTATTAATCCTGCTTATAATTGCCGGGACTATAGTTGGTGTTGGTACTTTGGGTGTATTTTATTTTACATACAGTTCTCTTCTTGCCCAGGGGGTTGCAGAAGATGTGGCTACTGCAACAGCGAGAACCAATTGTCTAATAACTTTAATATTATTTGAAATAGCAAATGCATTTAATTTCAGGTCATTCAAATATCCTGTTTATAAGTTATCCCTGTTTGCAAATAAATATCTGGTCTATGCTTCTGTGTTATCTATTTTAGCAACTTTATTAATAATTTATACCCCTTTAAACATAATATTTGAAACTGTTCCTATAGGATGGTTTGATTTTGCAATTGCAGTTTTAGTGTCTTTGACTGTAATAATTGTTTTTGATGTTCTGAAAATAATTAATAAGAAGAGAAAGATTTTTTGACATATTCGGTAAGAGAAGTTTTGGAAACTGAAGCACAAATCTTTATTCCCATAAAAAAATGGAAAAAATTTTCAGCACCCAACTTATAAAATAAAAGATATAATAGATTTTATGCAATTAATATTTACTTTGATAGTTTGTATTTTAATTTCCTTTTTATTCACTTTATTGGCTAAAAAATTAAAGCTGTCTGTTGTGGTTGCTTTGATTATTGCAGGAATTTTAATGGGTTCTCCATTGTTGAGTGTTATTTTGGAACCAAACATAAATTTTGTTTTAAGTTTGGGTGATGCTGGTCTAATATTTTTAATGTTTCTGGCAGGGATGGAAGTTTCCTGGAGTATGTTATACAAGGAAAAAAGAGATGCCCTGATTGTAGCTTCTTTTTCAGCCATTATACCTATGGCATTAGGTTTCATTGTTTTTCTGGGAATGGGTTTTTCCCTGCTAACCTCTTTAACTATTGGAATATGCATGAGTATAACCGCAGAAGCCACAAAAGCCAGAGAATTATTAGAATTAAAGAAGTTAAAAACAAAACTCGGTTCTCTGATGATGGGCGCGGGTATTACTGATGATGTTATAGGTGTATTTTCTTTTATTTTTGTTTGCTATCTGTTCGCAGGAGCACTCGTAACAGAGGAAATTATGATTTTTTTAGTATCTGTGTTTGCATTTGGTGGTGGTATCTTAGTGCACAAATTCGTAGGGAGAGAGAAAAAGATAATTTATTACTTTGAGAAACTTTTATTATTTTTTATAATTCCTTTTTTCTTTATCTCCATGGGAATTCATTTTAATTTACAATCTCTGAGTCTGAATTTTTTGTTAATTGTAATTATTGTAATTGCAATAGCAGGGAAAATATTTGGTGCCCTGCTTACCAGACCATTCACAAAATTAAGAGTGAAACAGCTTTACCTGATTGGATGGGGAATGAATTCAAGGGGGGC
>JAUXEA010000002.1 GCA_030620695.1 Candidatus Aenigmatarchaeota archaeon
TTTTTCTTTTAAAAAAATAAAATGCTTCAATCGTTTTTCCTCTGGAACATTCATCCTTCGGACGGTGCATCGTTTTTTCTTTAAAAAACGAATGAAACGGTGCCTCTTTTCTGCAAAGCAGAAAAGCAGGAAGCCAAAAGAAAATAATTCATATTTTATAAAAAACAACGGTTTTTTCTAAAAGAATAAACCAGAACAAGAAATTAATTGCTGAAAAAATTCAAGTTTATATATTTCAAGCAAAAATTTGCTAAACTCCCGAATTCTGGGAGTATTTGGCTCATACTGTGAAAATACAGTATTTTTATATACTTGAATCTATATTTTCTATCACCGAAAACTATATATACTTTAAATACTTATCTATTAGTGGTGAATTAGAATGGCAGGAATTGGAAGCGGGCAACAAGGATTTATGAGTGGTATGGCTTTTTTGCCTCCTGTAGGAAATACTGAGAAATGGATTACCTTGGGTGATGAAAAGGATATAAAAAATATTGAGAAGTGGGGTATTGATAATTTTGGTTTAGATACAGAACTTTTTACCACAGGCAGGATTTCTTCTGTGGATGATAAGGGTAAACCAAAATATGAAAGGAAACCTATATTAGAAGCTTTAGATAATACTACTTCATTTTCAGAAATGGCAAAACCTTTCATAGCTGCACCTATAGAATACTATACTACACAAATTCTTGGGAATATGATAGCTACAAACAGAAAGGCTGGGGTTGCAGAAAGAGTAGGTGCTGAAAGACTTATAAATACTGTGGACCTTGCTAAATGGTTTAACAATTATATTCTTGCATCAATGTTGGGTAAAGGCGCTGGAAAAACAGGTGCAATACCAGAAGAAAAAACAAAATATGAAGGAGAACAAATAAAAATTCTTGAGAAATACCTGCCAAGCATTATTCCTGAAATTGAAATGCAGATGACCCATTTGATAAAAAGCCGTGAACCACAGGGAGGTTATACTCCAAAAGATTTGAATAATTTTATTAGAACTTACACTAGAGGCTCTGTTATGGAATTCATTGAGAGAGGTATTGATTATATAAATGATAATATTAAAAGTAGTGAATCATATGGAGATTATAATATGACTGATTTGAAGGATCTTACAGAAAAATATGGTAAGGAATATGCTAAAGAAACAAAAGAAGTATTTAAAGCTTATAATGCCAAACTTAGTCATAAGGGATTGAATAATTTAGGGAATTGAAAATGAGTTGGTTTGGAGATATAAAAATCATCTCCACTTCCCTATCCTGCGGGATACACTCCTTAAATGGATATTCATTTAGATATTAACGAGGAATAATTTTTTCTGACCTTTTTAATTGTTTTTTATAAAGTTCTAACTCCATTTCTGCTTCAGTTATTAACGCATTAATTATGCTCATTTGTTCTTGATCTTTCTTATCTTCTGCTGCCTTTTTTCGTTCCTTTAATCTTATTATTTCACCTTCTTTTACATCAATTCTATCTTTGATTATTTTTGTATCGTATGTTTTCTCACCAAAGCCTCTTGCTGACTTTGCAAGTGATAGCCAATCCGAAATTGGCATAAATCTCGTCACTACAAATAAAACAAATGCTCCAATTAAGAAAAGTACAAGATAAGGCATAACAAATGCTGCAAAGATACCATAAAAACCAGTGTACACAATCACAATATAGAAAACAATCGCCAGTAAAGGCTTTATTTTAGGGTGTTCACTTTTAAGAAACATAGTTGCGGCAATATACAAAAAAATAATCATAATCACTGAGGGAACAAGCAAATACTCAATTAATAATTTATCTAGCGGCATAGTTGAACAGTTTGAATAAGTTGTAGTGAGTTGGAACAAACTGCAAATTGTTTCCTGAATAACCATAATTATATTTTAAATATAAAAAGAATTAGGAAAACATTTTTCTAAGTAATTCCATAACTTCTGAAAACAAAATACTTCAAGTAAAGAATAAATTTCTATAAACAAGTTGATGTGCAAAGAAAATTTATTTTAATAAATCAATCTTTGAAGTAAAAACCAAATAATTTGTGTAAAAACTTTATATATATACCCCAAGTTAATAAATTATGGTAAGCAAAACAGAAATGTTGAAAGTAATACCACGAGTGAAGTTAGCATCAGCGATAAAGAAAAAAAGAAAAAAAGTTCCGATGAGTTGGAACAAAGAAAAAATTGCTGAACAACTTTCTTTTGATGAACTAAGAAAACTTTATGGAAGTGTGAAAGTTAAACCTGCAAGGAAAAAAGTTGTAAAGAAGAAAGTTAAAAGAAAAGTTGTAAAGAAAAAACCTGCAAGGAAAAAAGTTGTAAAGAAGAAAGTTAAAAGAACAGTTGTAAAGAAAAAACCTGCAAGGAAAAAAGTTGCTAAAAAAAGAAGATAATTTTTTGTTTTTATTTTGTTTTTATTATTTTAAATTTTATTATCACAATACCCCTTCCAACAGAGGCAGAGACTCGGTTCATTATTTTAGAATCCAATTATTTAATTTTATCATTAATTAAACAAGTATTGAAAAATTTAGAAAATAAAAAAATAAATTATTATTCACATTCTCTTGATGTTTGGCTCCATTGTTTAGCATCCGGACAACAAGCAGGATCTGGGTTCCCATCTTTTGCAGTGTTACATTTCCAAGTAGATCTGCCAAAACCCATCTGACATTCCTTGTCTCCTACTCCACCAGTTGCACTACAAGAGGTTCCTTCTACAATCACAGTACCACAACATTTATTTCTACACCAATACTCTGATACAGTATCATCTTGGTATTTTGCCCTGCAAATTAATAGTAATGAATCCTTTATACCATCACCCGTTATATCTGCAACCATTATACCCTCCACCTTATCAGCCTCACAATTGTGGGACTTCAATATGCTGCAACCCTGACTCCAAGCACTCTCTAAACTTGTAGCACTCATTTGTCTTGTACCTCCAAAGAAGAACATTGCAAGCATTAGCAAAACCATTATTGCTAAGGCAACTATAATTACTGTATTTACTGGCATTTCAATACCTTTCATTCTCATAATTTAATTATTTAAGTATATATAAGGGTTTTCTTTTTCTGTTAACGTAAGGGTTTTCTTTTTCTGTTAACGTAAGGCTTTTATTGGTAGAACTTCAAAAAGCACTCGTTGTTCCAACGGTGCATCTTTGCTTCGCAAAGAAAGTTCTATCATTTACCCTATCTTCGCCTTCGGCTCGACAGGCTTTCAAAAACTATTAACCCAAAAAATTGAAGTTACTATTTTAATCAATAAATAATTTATGGGTCCAAAAACAGGTAATTTTGTTGTTGTTGAAAAAAATAAGGAGAAATGGGAAGGAACTGTAGTACAAATTAGTGAGGACTTAATAACCTTAAAATTAAAATCAGGATACAATGTTGGAATTAAAATTAGTGAAGAAACAAAGATTAAAAAAATTAGTGAGGAAAAAGCAAAGAAACATAAGCCTGTGAAATTTGAATTAAAGTTTGATAAAACCAAACCCTTGGTTTCTATTTTGTCAGCGGGGGGGACAATTGCATCTTCTATTGATTATACAACCGGAGCAATCTCTGCTTCTTATTCTGCTTCCCAACTGGTTGCTTCTGTTCCTGAGTTAGTTAATTTTGCGAACATAAAATCAAAAAAAATTTTGGAAGAGATGAGTGAGAACTTACTTCCAAAACACTGGAAAAAAATTGGTGCTGAAGTTTTTAAAGAATTAAAGGATAGTAAAGGTGTTATTGTTACTCACGGAACAGATACATTGGGTTATACTTCATCAATGCTTTCTTTCATGTTAAGAAATTTAAACAAGCCTATTGTTTTAACCTTTGCACAAAAAAGTTCTGACAGGGGAAGCAGTGATGCATCAATGAATTTAATTTGCTCAGCAATAACAGCAACAAAAAATATTGCAGAAGTTGTTGTTGTAGGGCATGGAACAATTGGTGATGAGTATTGTTTAATTAACAGGGGAACAAAAGTCAGAAAAATGCATTCTTCACAGAGAAATGCTTTCAGACCAGTTAATTGTTCCCCGATTGGAAAAGTCTGGCAGAATGGAAAAGTTGAGTTTATAAGCGAACACAAAAAAAAGGAAGAAGTAAAAGAAAACTGTTATCTAGATGACAGGATTGAAGAGAAAGTTGCAATAATAAAATCATATCCCGGGCTTAACCCGGAGATTATTGATTTTTATATTGACAAAGGATATAAAGGAATTGTTATTGAGGGAACAGGTCTGGGTCATGTTAATGCTGGAGAGAAATCTTTAG
This sequence comes from Candidatus Aenigmatarchaeota archaeon, assembly GCA_030620695.1. Lineage (GTDB taxonomy): Archaea > Aenigmatarchaeota > Aenigmatarchaeia > QMZS01 > QMZS01 > QMZS01. The sequence goes on from JAUXEA010000002.1 coordinate 4,292, forward strand.
TGCCACAGATTAAAAGAGCAATTGAAGAGGGAATTATTGTAGCAATGACAACACAGACAATTTACGGGAGAGTTAATCCTTATATTTATTCTGCTGCAAGAAAACTATCTAAATTAGGAGTGCTTTACTTGGAAGATTTACTAACAGAAACTGCTTACATAAAATTAATGTGGGTTCTTGGGCATACTCAAAACGAGAAAGAAATTAAGGAATTAATGCTGAAAAATCTTGCTGGAGAATTTAATCCAGGACTGAGACCTGATATGTTTTTATATTAAGTTTTATTTATAAATAGTAGTATGGATTTTATAAAGCAAAGTAAAGAAAATCTTGAAAATGTAAAGAAAGAGGAAATAGAGATATTGTATGATTCTTTATATCCGAAAACTCCTCGTGCTATTTACTTAGACGGCGAACCGGGCGGGAGGACTCTCCAGGGACTAAAAGTAGGTACAGATGAGTTGGGGTTATTGTTTGAAAAAATTAAAGTTAATTATGTTGGCGGCAGCCATTCTCCTGGTAGAAATATTGTAAAAGCATTCCAAAATTTAGAAAAAGTTTATGATAACTGCAATTATCTTTGTGTTTCAGGGAGTGGAGAATCTGTAACCCCTTACAAAAATCTAAAAGAATTAACAGAAAAACATAAATCAAAAAAACTTATTCTAAACCTGATAACCTCTTATCCAGATTCTTCAATGGGGGAAATGGTAAAAAATTACGGGGGCAATATACTTGAACTCAAGGGTCGTAAATCAAAAACCAGTAATGGTATAGAATATATAAGAGAAGGACTACTCGAAGATGAATTTGAACTTGAAACTACTGAACTGGCAAGTATAATTACCAGAGGGATCTTAGAGGAAATTGAACTGGATGGTTTCTATAATTATTATAAAGATAAATTAAAAGAACTTGATAAAACAAATAGCTTAATAGAAGATTTAAAGAAAACACAGGAATATGAATTATTTTTAGGATATTTATTTAATCCTGCGAAAAATTTCTTCTCATGCGGGCAGGAAGTGAGCAATGAAGTAGTTAAGATGAATTGTACAAGAATAGGGCATACAAGACCAAGCACTGCAAAAAGAGTTGGTATAGAACCGGATCCAAGTTTAGGAATTGGAGCAAACCGGAATGTTGTTATTGGTGAAAGCAATATAGGGAACATGGATAAAAATTCAGTACTTCTCGGCGTTTCCAAATCTGGCACAGGCAAAATCGAAAAATATCTGGGGGATGCTAAAAAGATTGGGGCTGAGCGTTTTTTAATAACAAAATATGGAGAAATGGAAGAAGGAGGAAATATGCTTAAATTAAATAGCAATAATTTTTATACTGATACATGCTTTTTTCTTTCCCGTAGTCTTATGGATTTGGGATATAGACTTGTGGGAGAAGGAATAGAAGTCAATGAGGATATATTAAGAGCAATTCATGTTAATGACAAAAAATAAACTCAACTCACAAAATCCTTTTTAGAAAGATTATAATTTATGGACCTGTAGCTCAGTCCGGATAGAGCGACACCCTCCTAAGTCAGCCTTTTATTGGTTAGGTTGTATAAACACTCGTTTGCTTTGCAAACGGTGCCCATTTTGCCAAAAGCAAAATCAGGAAGGCTCGAGCCAAAAAATAAAACGGGGTTAGGTGAAGGTCGCAGGTTCAAATCCTGCCAGGTCCGTTTTAAAATATGAGAATAATTAAGAAAGAAAAGGATTATATAACAATAATTCCAGAGAGCCTAAACGATTTATACTTTCTTTACAATCAACTGGATAATCTGGTGATTGAGCAGAAAACTTTGAGAACAAGGATTATTAGAAAAGGTGGTGAAATCTTAAAAGGAAAAAAAGTTCCGCAGATAGTTGCAATAGAAGTTGAAAAGAAGAAATGGGAAGGAGATAAGGTAAGAGCAACAGGAAAAATTATATCTGAAACTGACAAAAATAAATATCACTCTCTTGATTTGAAAACAGACAACAAGATAAAAATAGCCGGAGAATTAAAAAACCTGCCAAAAGAGGAAAAGCAGGAAATATCTGTTTGTGTTGTTGATAAAGGAGGTGCAGATTTCAGAACTTATGAATCCGGGAAACTTATAGAAATAAAAAAAGTTTTGGCAAAAGGAAGAGAAAAAGAATTTTATAAAGAAATTTCAAATATTTTAGGGAAAGAAAACAAAGAGGTTCTAATGGCTGGACCTGGAAATACAAAAGACAAAGTTGCAAAGTTGTTGAATAAAGAAATTATATTGGACAATCTCTCCTGCGGTGGTGAGAAAGGTTTTAAAGAGCTATTAAAAAGAGGAAGTATTAAAAAAATTATTGAAAAATTGAGGGACAGGCAGGAAGAGGAAACAGTTAAGAAATTCCTTGTTGAGCTAAATAAAAATCCTAAGAAAGTCTGCTATGGCTCTGCAGTTGAAACACAGGTTGAGCGAATAAAGGAAATTTTGGTTTTAAGCAGTCTGGTGCCAAAATATGAAAAAATTTTATGTGAAGCAGATAAAAACGGGGTAAAAATAAATATTGTAAATGAGGGAAAAGAATATTGCGAAGAAATCAGGAAGTTTGAGATTATCGGGATTTTGTGGTGGTAAATCACTTCTTTTATTTTATATTGTAACGTTCAAATGCCTCCCGGAAAGTTACTTCAATCTTTGGATCGCGATAACTTACTTCATCAAAGTTTATTTCATATTGTGGATACTTTTCCCTGAAATCCTCAAATTTTTCTTCAGCAACAGGTCTCAGTTTTCTTGTTAAAAAATCGAGTTCTTTATGTTCATACACACTTGGCATGGATATAATCCAATGCCGTATTTCCTTTCTCAGTTCCCTTTTTTCATATTTGCTCAGGGATCTTCTTGTTTTATATTTTTTATGTGCAGGTCCTGTTTTTCCAAGTCCACGATACAGAAAAGACCTTTCGAGTCTAAACAATGATTCTCTAAAGGTATTATTTATATATCTTCTATAAGCTTCATCTACAGAGCCTTCACACTCCTTAATATAATCCGGGTCTGCTCCAAACTCTGTTTCTTTAGCCCTGATAAATTCTTTTACTTCTTCTATAGCTCTTCCTTTATCTTTTCTCATTAACCTTCTAAATTCCCTGGCTTTTCGGTCTGTGGATTCTGAAGTAAGATAAATATAAGAATGCTCCATCACTTTGAGGTCATCTCCAAATATATCCAATAATTCTTTACGTCCTTGTTCCGTCTCTTCTTTGATTTTATTTATCAACTCAGGTGTTATCTCAACAAGTTGTTTTTCTCCCATAATCAGATATTTATTTGTATTTAAATAATTCTTCACTTTTAAAAAGATATTTTATTGTGGTATCGTACAGCTCATCATGGAAACAAAAATTAGAAGAGAAAATAATAGAAACAGCATACAAGTCTGGATGTATTGAAACTATTTTTAACACCTCTAATCCCGAAAAAAGAAAGAATGGGTGGATCTTTAAAGGTGGAACTAATTCTATTTATATTATCAACTTGAGGAATGCTGGAAATTCTCCGGAACTTACTCATTATTTGGGTTATACAATGGGAAAAGTAATAGAAGAAGAAATAAAACCTGAGTATGATAAAAGTATTTTAATAGGAGTTGAGATGGCAGGTATCCCTTTAGTATCTGCAATATCAGAAATAGCCTACACAAGAAGTAAAGGTAAAACCAATCTTAAATGGGGTTACACAAGACCGTTGCCAGGAGAAAAAGTAAGAACTCCGCCTGAAGTTGTAGAAAGACTTAAAGAATTAAAACAAAAAGAAACGAGTTTAGGTGAATGGGGCTCACACAATCTTGTAGAGGGTACATTATTTGATGGTTGCAATGTGATAATAGTAGATGATACTGCCACAGACTTTGGTAGTAAGTTAATTGCAAGAGAAGTTATTAACTATGAGGCTGAGAAACGTGATGTGGATATAACTTGTAAGCATGTTCTAATTGGAATAAACCGGGAGGAAGGTGCTGCTAAGATAGCAAAAAAAGAAAATATGGATTTATACTCGGCAGTTTCCATGAAATCTGAAAATAGTTTACACGTGCTAAAAGATTTAATGCCTAAAGATCAATATTATTATCTTGATGAATTTATTAAAAACCCTTCTTTATTTCAAGATGTAGGTAGAGACCTTAAAAAAGATGGAGACAAAGGAAAAAGTTCTCAATTAATGGAAGAAGCACTAAAACTGGCTGCATCTTTGCAATTGTAAGTCTGTAATATTAAGAAATAGTTTTTAGAGCTAAATTATAAATAGAAGCAGAAACTTTATTTTTATATTTTTCAACAACAGAATCAGCGAAGTTTTTGCCATCAAAATCAATCAAATCAGCATATAATTTTTCTGAGAGTCTTTTAAATTCTTCACAATCTGTTTTACAGGGAATACAATCCAAAAGAAGTAGATATTTATATGAACCCCCATTACCATTAATTGCTTCCACCATTCTTGATTTTTTATCCACTAAAAATTTTATAAACGCTAAAGGATAATCCTCTCCATGTTCTTCTTCAAGTTTAATACATGTTTCTTTAAATTGTTGTGAACAACACTCTGGGTGTCCATAGAAAATTCCTGCTGTCTTAACATCTCCAAAATCCGGGTGGGATTCTTTCAGTTTCTTGTTCCATCCCTTTTTTTGAAAAATATAACCCGCACCTCCATTATCTTGACCATCATAACCCAGATATTCTATATTATATTTTTCCAGAAAGTTAAGATTCTGGTTTACAATTCGTAGGTCAGTATCTGTAATATACCTGTCTTCCAGAGACATTGCAGGTCTGGTTTCATAAACGAGCCATACAAACCTCTCGATACAACCTAAACCTGATAATTCTTTTAGAACTTTTTCACCCATATTATTATATTATAATGATTAATAAATCGTAGTTCCTAATAGAGAATTAATGTTGAACTTAGCATTATCAAAATATTATATTTAATGCAGGTTAAAAAAACCCAACCAAAAAAATCAAAACAAAATATTTGAGTCAAAGAAACGATATTATCATTTTTTAAAATTAACAAAAATTATGCTCTTCTGCAATAATTCTCTTCCTCACACATCTCTAGTTATGCTTTCTTTTAGAAGTTCTTACCAAAAGATTTTTTCCCAATCTTATCTTTTGTCCTAAATATTTCTCCAATAACTCTTCTACATTAGTAGCTCTTTTACACAAGTCCTCCATGACTGAATAATTGTCCCTTCCATTAGGATAAAGTCTAACTCTTATGCTTCCTGAATGCACCACAACTACATGTGCTGTAGAAGTATAGGTATCCTTATCTTCTTCTCTTGTATGTTGTTCGTATTTTTCATATATATCTTGTGGAACAAGAAGAAATTTACATTCATGTATAGGTTCCGTTTCTCTTATATTATCTCCCCACCTATAACATTCACACTTGCAAAGAATACCGCTTTTAACTTGTGTTCTTTCATATTCCTTATGTAAAGTTTCCATAGCCTCTTCTCTTGTATCAAAAGTTCTCATAAAATAATAATTACATTAATTAAATTAACAAATCAGGGAATTTGGGTTAATGTGTATTTTTTAAAGCTAAGTCAATTATGATTAATCAAGAGAAATATTTATAGAACCTTTAAATTGAATGAATCTATTTAAAAATTGAATGAAAATTCAGTGATAAAGAAATTGAATATTAACCATTTATGAAACTAAAAACAATCAAAGAAGGAAATATAAAAATCAGGGTTCCTGTTGAAGAAGAACTCACAAAAAAGATGAGTGTGTTTTATAATCCTGAAATGAAATTCGACAGGGATTTGTCAGAAATTATTGTCAAAATTTTAAAGCCGAAAAAAATTTGTGATTGCCTTGGTGCTTCAGGGGTAAGGGGACTGAGATATGCAAATGTTTTGAAGGAATTAGTTAATAAGGATACTCTTTCCAATTACCTGGAAGTTGTTTTAAATGACACAAATCCGAATGCGGTTAAGTTAATGAAAAAAAATATATCCCTTAACAAACTAAAAGCAAGGACTGAAAACATGAATGCAAACAAACTCCTGCTTGAGGAGATGTTTGATTTTATTGACATTGACCCTTTTGGCTCTCCGATTTATTTTCTTGATTGCGCAGCAAAGTCAATAAGGAACAAGGGGGTTGTTGCTTTAACAGCAACTGACACAGCCCCTCTCTGCGGAACTTCTCCTCTAACCTGTCTGAGAAGATATGAAATAAAAAGTCTGCGAACAGATTTTTCAAAAGAACTTGGATTGAGAATTTTGATTTCCGGTACAATCAGAAATTTCGCAAAATATGATTTAGCATTCAATCCAATTTTCTCTTATTACAGAAAACATTATTTCAGGATTTTCGGAAAAATTGAGAGAGGTTGCAAGAAAACAGATTTATTGATGAAACAATTTAATTATCTTTCTTATTGCCAAAAATGTGGTTTTAGGAAGGAAGGAATTTTAGAGAAATGTGAATTTTGTGGGAACAAAACAAATTTAATCGGTAAAGTGTATCTCGGGAATTTTGGTGATAAAAATTTTTGTGATGAAATTAAAAAAATTGCAGAGAAAGAATTTGATTATTTATCAAAATTGGTGGGCACTGTAAAAGAAGAGCAAAATTTTCCTCCTTATTTTGATATTCACAAACTCTGTAAATTAAATAAAAAACAACCAAAGAAAATGGAAATTTTATTAGAAAAATTAGAAGGAAAAAGAACTCATTTTTCAAACACAGGAATAAAAACAAATAAAAGTTTTGAAGAGGTTTTGAAGGCTTTGGATTAAGATTTTGTGGTATCAGAAATTAGAATTTTACTTTTAGTTTAAATAAAATTATGAGAATCACTTTAGTTTATGACAATGAAGTTTACAAAGAAGGTCTTGAGGCTGACTGGGGTTTTTCCTGCCTTGTAGAAACAGGGAATAAAAAAATTCTTTTTGATACTGGAACAAGCGGAAGAATACTTCTCAGCAACATGGAAAAACTTGGTATTAATCCCAACAAAATTGATGAAGTTTTTATCTCTCACTCTCATTTTGACCACACAGGGGGGCTTTCAGCTTTTCTGGACAAGAACAACAATGTCAAAGTTTATGTTCCTGCTTCATTTAGGGGAGTTCACAATGCCAAAGAAGTGATTCATGTAAAAGAGCCAATTAAAATTCATGAAAACACTCGTCGTTCCAACCGACCCTTTTATCAGTTAAATTTATTAAAAAGCGTCGACGGAAAAAGGAAATTGGTTAACGACGGTGCATCGTTGCGAAGCAACGAATGTATTTTTTCAACCGGGGAATTGGAAGGAATAGAACAATCTTTAGCAGTTAGAACAGAAAAAGGAATTGTTGTAATTGTTGGCTGCTCTCATCCGGGAGTTAAAAATATTCTCAAGGCAGCTTCTCAATTTGGAAAAGTTTATGCTCTTATTGGTGGCTTGCATGGATTCAGAGAATTTGATTTGCTTAAAGATTTAGAATTAATTTGCCCCTGCCATTGCACTCAATTCAAGGAAGAAATAAAATCTTTGTATCCTGAAAAATATATTGAGGGTGGAGTTGGTAAAGTAATTGAAATATAAAATTAAAGAGATTTCAAAACAGCAAAAAACCGGTAAACAAGGGAAATTAAGGATAGAATTAAAATCAGCAAAATCCCGAAATCCAGAACAAACAAAAACTCCGAAACAATCAGGAAAATGAAGAGAAAAAAGAACCTGTCTGCTCTTCCAAACCCGGAATAAAGTCTTTTTTTGGTTAATGCCTGTGCCTGGGTTCCCAGGTAAGAAACCAAAAGAATTACAATTAAAGTCAAAAATCCCAAGACCAAATTAACCCCTGGACTAAATGCAACACCAAGAAAAATAAAAGTGTCAGAGAGCCTGTCAAAAGTGTGATCAAGAAAATCACCTTTCTTTGTTGCTCCATATTTCTTTGCAATTGCACCATCTAAAATATCACAATAACAGTGGAGAATTAAGAAAACTGCGGCAAAGAGATAGAATCCCCTGAAAATCAGGTAAGCAGCAGGAATTGATAATAAAAGCCCAATAACAGAAATATAATTCGGATTTATCTTTTTTAAAAAAGGTTTTGTTATTTTCTCCTTAAACCCAAGTTTTTTGTCTATCTTATCTAACATAAAATTAAGTATAAATTATGCAAGAAAGACAGGTTGCAAAGAAGATAGATATAAAAACCATAAACACCGGGAATTTTATTCAGGTTGACAGGACATCAGAAGAAAACAAGTACCTCCCAAACTATATTGAAGTTGATGGCGTGAAAATCTCAAGAGTGAGAATTTTGGCAACTGTTTTGGATAAATTTGTTTCAGAAGACGGAAATTATGCGGCTCTGACTCTTGACGACACAACAGATACAATCAGGTGCAAAATATTCCTGAACAGTAAGTTTGGGGATGACAGTTCAAGACAGATTTTAATTGATTTGGAAACTCTGGAAAATTTTGAAAAAGGAGAGTTAGTAGATATAATTGGGAAGGTTAAGGAATACAATGAAGAAAGATATATCCAGCCGGAGATTATTATAAAAATTGATGACCCAAATTTCGAGGTTTTGAGGAAATTGGAGTTAAGCAGGTAATATATATTACTAAAAGAACTATAATATATGGTAGAAGGATATTGTGTTGTATGTAAAGAAAAAGGGGTTAAGATGAAAAATCCTGTGATTGGCAAAACTTCAAAAGGGGGTTTTATAGCAAAAGGAATTTGCTCAAAGTGCAATAAAACAAAGATGTGTGCTATGATGTCTAAAGACAATGCAGAAAAAGCAATCAAAGACGGCGAAGCTAAAAAAGGGTATTAAAAATTGCAATTGCGGAACAAACATGTTTAAATCTGGAAAATGAATTAGTTTTTTATTAGTCCTCAACAAAAAGAATCATTAGAGTTGGGATAAAAATAGAAAGATCATGAAGAAGAAAATTAGAACTTGCTATTTATATTTAATCCCATAAATTTTTAATAATGTTTATTTTTTAATAATATTTATGGATAGAATAAAATATAGAGATACCAATGGAATATCTCCAGAAGTTACAAGAAGAGAGGCTATATTAAACAGTCAGCCACCCAGTGGTGGTTTATATGTTCCTACTGAAATACCTAAATTTTCTAAAAGAGAAATAGAATCTCTTAGAGGGGTGGATCTTCCAGAAATTGGTTATTGTGTTATGTCAAAGTTTCTTAAAGGTGAGATTCCTGATGATTATATTCAAAAGATATGTGAAGACGCCCTGAATTACCCAATACCCATTGAACAAGTACATAATGGAGTTTATACAGAGAGGCAAGGGATAGGACCAACAGGTGCTTTTAAAGATACAGCAGCAAGAATTCTGGCAAGAGAGGCAAGTTATTACATTCAGCAAGAAAGTGATAGTGAATTTTGGCTCTTAGTTGCTACTTCAGGAGATACAGGTGCTGCAATTAGAAGTGGATTTCATAAAGTGCCTGGAATTAATGTAATTATTTTGTACCCGAAAAACAATGTAACTGAGACCCAAGCAGCTCTTATGGATAGATATGGTGAGAACATAATAGCTTTGGCATGTGATGGTCCATTCGGTGATCTTCAGGAAATATGTATGACTGCTTTTTCAGATCCAGATTTAAAAAGATTTAATTTATTCTCTGCAAACTCAATAAATATAGGTAGAGCACAACCACAGATTATCCATGCAATTATTCCCTTAACTGATGATAGAGTGATGGAAAGTGGAAAGGACCCTTATTACGTAATTCCTGGTGGAAACCTTGGGCATACTTATGCATTCTTATTAGCAAGAGAAATGGAAGCTTTTGATAGTAATGTTATTGTTGCAAATAATTCCAACAATGTTTTTGACAGGTTTCTAAAAACTGGAAAGTATGAAGTTCAAGATGTTGTTAAAACTATTTCAAATGCCATGGATGTTGATGATCCAAGCAATGCCAGAAGAATATTTGATATGTTTGGTGGAAGGCTTATTAGAGATAAGAAATATATTACCAAAACAGGTAAGGAAAAATTAGTATGTAGAATTGACAAGATGCCAGACCTTGAAAAAATGAGAGAAATTATATATTCAACTACTGTCAGTGATGAAGAAACAAAAAAAACCATCAAAGAACTTTATGATGAACATAACATAATTTTTGAACCGCATGGTGGAGTAGGTGCTACGGCAGCAAAAAGATTTGCCCCTATTTTAGAAAAAAACAGGAAGATTGTTACGATGGCAACAGCTCATCAAGGGAAATTTCCTGAAGTACTTGAAGAGATTGGTATACAAGTGGAGACTCCTGATTATATGAAAGATGCGTTAAACAGACCTTCATATGCAATAAACTTTCCAAATAATTATAACGACTTTAAAAAGTTTTTACTTTCTGGAAAGGCTGAAAAAGTTATAAAGAGACAGAAAAGTTAAAATAATTGATAATACTTTTTTAGAGAAAAATATTCATCCAAGTTACAAAAACATAATAACACCAAAAAGCCCGATTGCTATTGCGAAAACCAAAACCCATATTTTTCGATTATAATAGAAAACTTTTGAACCATCAAGAGGGGGAAAAGGGAGTAAATTGAAAATTGCAAGCCAAATGTTAATGCAGGCAATTCTAAACCAAATATTTATTCCTAGTATGGCTATAGGATGAATAAAATTCAATAAAATAAATAAAATACCAAGAACAATATTTACTACAACCCCCGCAATAGATATTTTCAAAGATATATTTCTAAGTTTTTCCCTGCTGCCGCTAAAAATCCCTCTCTGGTGGATTACAACCGCACCCGGGGCAGCAATAAGAAAACCGAACAGGGAAGAAACAACTGCAAGAATAACTCCCTTCACCCACATCTCGTAATTTGCCTGAAGCCCATATTTTCTGGCGACCTGCCTGTGACCAAATTCGTGGGAAAGAAATGAAACTGCAACAATGAATAAATATATTAACAAAGCCTCTATACTTGGTATGCCAACACCTTCAAACAAAAACATAAATGCCACACTCAAAGCAACCCATGAAACCAAAATGTCTCTCACTTCTGTTCTATCCATAAAAACATTATTAATAATGAAAATAGGTTTAGTAGGGAAACCAAGTTCAGGGAAGTCAACTTTTTTTAAGGCAGCAACCCTGATTGATGTGAAAATAGGGAATTTCCCTTTCACAACAATAACACCAAACCGGGGATTTGGTTATGTGAGAGTAGAATGTGCTGAAAAGTTTTTTAATGTAAAATGCAACCCGAGACAGGGTTATTGTATTGATGGAAACAGGTTTGTTCCTGTTGAATTAGTTGATGTTGCAGGACTGGTTCCGGGAGCGCACGAGGGAAGAGGAATGGGAAACAAGTTTCTGGATGATTTAAGACAGGCAGACTGTTTAATACATGTTGTTGACGCTTCGGGAACAACAGACAGCGAGGGAAGAGAATGCATTGAACATAATCCTGCGGAAGATATTAAATTTCTTGAGGATGAATTAAATTACTGGTTTCTCTCAATCATTGAAAGAAACTGGAGAAAAATGAATGATATTAAATGTCTTGCAAAACAATTGTCCGGTTTGAAAGTTTCAGAAAAGTTAATAACAGGAATAATAAAAAAACTGGGTTTTGATGAAACTATAAAATCGTGGGATGAGGAAAAAAGATTAATTTTTTCAAAAGAAGTGAGAAAACAGGTTCAGCCTATTCTTATTGCAGCAAACAAGATTGATAAACCTGAAGCAGGTAAATGGGTTGATGAATTAATCAAACTCGGAGCAATTCCCTGCTCCGCTGAAGCGGAATTTGCATTAAAAGCCGCAGCAAAAAGCAATTTGATAAAATATATTCCAGGGGATAAAAATTTTGAGATAACAGGGCAGGTTACAGAAAAACAAAAACCTGCTCTGGAAAAAATTAAAATCATTCTGAAGAGATTTGGTTCAACAGGAGTACAGAAAATAATCAATGAGTCTGTTTTCGGAGTTTTAAAATATATGACCATTTTCCCGGGCGGGGTGAAAAAACTTTCTGACAAGGACGGAAATGTTCTTCCAGATACTTTCCTGATGCCCCCGGGCTCAACTGCACTTGACTTTGCTTACAGAATTCATGAGGATTTTGGGAAAAAATTCATTACTGCAATAAATGTTAAAACAAAACAAAGAATTGGAAAAGACCATCTGCTAAAAGAAGGCGATGTTATCGAACTTGTTGCTGGCAGGTAATTTGAGTGAAGAATGTTTTTTGGCTCGAGCCTTTTTATCCAATTCCTTCTTTTTGCAGAATGCAAAAAGGGGTGCCGTTTTTCTTCGAAAAACCAGCATACTCAATAAAAGGCTCGGCTATTGAAATTGTTGCAGGGAGATAATTATTTTTTAACAAAACAATTTCTGCATACTGCTTTGTAAGTGTAAGCCCCATCCTCAGGAACTACTGCAGGAAGACCGTCTAAAACAGGGTTTTTGCCTTTATAAATTTGGGTATATACTGCATCAGGACTTTTACAAATTTCACATACAGCTTTTTTATAAATTATTTCTTCGGGTCCAAGTTCAAACAATTTTTTTATGATTGGAAACATAAGACCTTTATAATCCAGGTCCAGTCCTGTTGCTATTATCTTTGTATTATTCTTTAACAATTTGTGGATAGGTTGCACAATATCTTCATTGAACATATGGACTTCATCAATACCAATTATCCTGTAACCCTTGTTTAATGCTTCATCAAGATTACCCACTTTTTTAGCTTCTAATTGTAATCCATTTCTTGTCCATACATTTTCATTCCGGACATTTCTTGAAGACTGGAAAAGAGCAAAAGGAATGTCTGTGTATTTTAATGGTGCGAAGTGACTAATTAATTCAAATGATTTCCCGCTTTTCATAGGACCAATGACTAATTTTAATCCCATAATTTAATTTTAATTAAAGTTATGGTGGAAGAAAATAAAGAGAAAAACAAGATTGGATTGTATGGTTCTGTGATTCTACTTATTATTTTAATAATTGTTGCTGGTTATTCTCTACATTCTGTTTATGCAGCTTCTAGTCAGATGGCTACTCAATATGGAACAGGAATATCTACTAATTGGGCTGATGCAATGAACTGGTTAAAAGAAAATTCCCCGGAATGCACGGTTGTAGCATCCTATTGGGACCCCGGATACTGGATTGCTGCCTTGTCTGAAAGGAAAACAGTTTTTGATGGGGGTTCACAGGGAGCAACAAAGCACACAAAACTGGAAGATTTGAA
>JAUXEA010000052.1 GCA_030620695.1 Candidatus Aenigmatarchaeota archaeon
TTCAGTGTTTCGAATTCTACCATTTGTTTTCACTGAATTAATTTGTTTTAAAACTATTTATCTATGAATTTTAAGGAATTTCTATGTTTTTAGAGGTCTTAAAAGGTATTCCTCTAAGATAGGTATTTATACCTGCTAGAGTTGCCGGATATTATTTATATTAGACTTGTTCCTTCAACCTGAACAGAGTTTATTCCTTCTATTTTTTCTATTTTCTTTTCTAATTCTTCAACACAGTTTGGTTTGTCTTCAAGAACAAAAACTGCTTTTAAGGAAATAATACCAAATCCAACATCCTCTTCTTTTATTTCCTTTGCTCCTGTTAAAATCAATTTCTCTTTAACTTCTTCAAGTTTCTCTAAATTTGGATTTATTTTATAGACAACAGCGACTTTTCCCATTATGGACCTTCAAAACTGCAGTTTTTGCAGAGATAAATTCTTGAGTTTTTTCTGCAGACTAAACATCTTATAATTTCCTCTTTCCCACAGTTAGGACACTTAAATCTCACAAAGTTCTCTCCCACTACACCTTTCCCACAACTTGTGCAATATAGCTTTTCCATATAAATCTTTTATTTTAAAAATAAGGCTTCCATACAAAACTAATTTTTCTCAATAAGGGGAACAAAACTAAAACCAAAAAATTCTTTCTCTTCAAATTTATTGGATTTTCTCACAACCAAAAAAATTGAGTCTCTGACAGGAATAACCAACCTTCCACCAATTTTTAATTGTTTTTTTAATTTTGATGGAATTCTATCCGCTGCTGCAGAAACCAGAATTTTATCAAAGGGGGCTTTTTCCAGCAAACCTTTTGAGCCATCCCCACAAATAAATTTCGCAATTCCTTTTTTAACAAAATTATATTTTGCTGTGTTCTTTTCACCAAAATCTTTTAATTCTTTTTTTATTTCCATTGCATAAACTTTTCCTTTTTCTCCAACAATCCCAGATAGCAGTGCTGTTGTCCACCCGGAACCAGAGCCAACATCCAAAATTTTATCTCCCTGTTTTGGGTGTAAAAGTTCAAGCATGAAAGCAACTGTCAAAGGTTGGGAAATTGTTTGCCCCTGACCAAGTGGTAAAGGCTCATCTAATTCTGCAAGATGCTTTAATTCATCTGGGAGAAAATCAAGTCTTTTTACTTTTCTGAAACCCTTAATTATTTCCGGGGTTTTTAAATAACCCTGCTCTATTAATTCATCAACAAGATTCATAAATTACTTTTTCATGTTCTTAATTAGTCTCTTTATCTCAGTCAAGTCTTTCTGTATGTTTTCAACTTCTCTCTCTGCCTTTTTATTAATTAGATAATCTCTCTCCATTTTTATTTTGGATTTCTCTTCTTCCCTGTTCTGGCTCATCAAAATTATCGGGGCTTCTACTGCTGCTAAACAGGAAAGAGTCAGGTTAAGAATAATAAAAGGCCAGGGGTCCCAACGATAAAAGTATGCTGTAAGATTGAGGGAAATCCAAACAAATATGAAAATAAACAGAGAAATTATAAAAGTCCATGAACCACAAAATCTTGTCAATTTATCCGCAGCTTTTTGCCCCAAAGTTAATTTTCTTTTGTGCAATAAGTGGTTATCTTTTTCAAGGAGTTTATCAATTCTCGAGAATTTTGATTTTTCCTGAAAGTTGTTCTGTTTTTTTCTTTTCATAATTTAGTATTTTTTAAAATAATTACAATTTCAACATTTCTCTCAAAATATTATCTATTTTTTCCTGCAGTTCTTTACTTATTTCTCCAATAACTTTTGTAATCCTCGATTTATCTATTGCTCTAACATGAAAAACCAAAGCAACAGACTCTCTATCAAGATTATTTTGTTTGTCTGGAAAAAGCGTTATTGTATAAGGAAACCTTAGTGCATTTAGATTTGAAGTAATTGGAATAACAACTATAATATCTATACTTGTATCAGAAATAGTAATAGCGGGTCTAGTACCATATTGCTCGTGCCCCTCTCCAACAGAAAGATTAACAAGGCACAAATCCCCTTTCTTCATATTTTTCTCTCAAAGTTTATTAAGTCTACATCACTAACTTTTTCCCACATCTTTAATTCCTGCCTCAATTTTAATTGACTCTCTAATGTTTTAAGATAATAAACAACTGCATTTATAAAGAAGTCCTGACGGGATAAGCCTATATTATAAGAAACTCTCTTTACTTGTTTATCTATATTCTCGGGTAATATTATTTTTTCTGTTTCCATAATTACTTAATTAAGTTTTTATAAATAGTTTAGAATACCAATATCTTTTTGGATGATTCAATTAAAATTGGGTAATAATGCCGGGAGAGGGATTTGAATTCGTGGAGTCAAATAAGAATTATTTTCTCTTTTCCCTCGAGGGCTTTCTCTTCTTAAGAGAAAGGGCTCACCCACGATCTCTGCGTTTCTCAGCGCTAATATCATCAATTTCTCTCAAAGCTCATCTTTAGTTTTTTCTTTCTTTTTTAAAGAAAGTCTGACTATGAGCGCAGCGCCTTAGCCACTAGGCCATCCCGGCATAATCTTATAGAAGAGTATTTTAATGTTTTTAAATTTTTTTATATTATGGAACTAAAAATAGTAAAAATTGGGTTACCAAAAGATTGTAATCTTATACTTGGGCAGGCACATTTCATAAAAACTGTTGAGGATTTATATGAAACCTTGATAGAATCTTCACCCACAATAAAATTTGGTTTGGCATTTTGTGAAAGTTCAGGACCCTGTTTAATTAGAAATAGTGGTAATGATACTCAACTAAAAAAAATTGCAGAAGAGCAGGGATTGGGTTTGTCTGCAGGGCATTGTTTTATTATACTCCTGAAAGATTCTTATCCAATTAATGTTTTAAACAGAATAAAAAATATATCAGAAGTTTGTAATATCTATTGTGCCACATCAAATCCTGTTGAAGTCATAATAGCAGAAACAGAGCAGGGAAGGGGAATATTGGGTATAATAGATGGTTTAAAAACTAAAGGAATGGAAACAGAAAAAGATGTTAAAGAAAGAAAAGAGTTGTTGAGAAAGATTGGATATAAATTGTAAATTTGGTACATTTTTCAATAGATTATTCCCTCCTCGCCTCAGAAAAATCAGGGGCTTTATCCTGCTCTTCAAAATTAAATTCCTGCCATTCCCTCTCAGGACTTTTTGCTGGTCTTTCTTCTGTTTCTTTCACTTTTGGTTTTTCTTCCTTTTTTGGCTCTTTTGATTTCTTGTCTTCGGTTTTAACTTCTTCACCCTCTCTAACTATTTCAGGATTTTTAATTTCTTTTTTGATTTTTTCTGCAAGGGTAGGTAATTCCTCTTTATTCACTTTCATTCTGACGAGTCCCTGGATTGGTGAACCTTTGTCTCCTTCAAATCTTGGAATAATGTGGAATTGCAGGTGCGGAACTTCCTGTCCCGCTAATTTTCCATTGTTTATCCCAATATTGCAGCTACTTGTTCCAACAATTTTTGGGATAATTTTTGCTAATTTAAAAACCAGGGAAAACATTTCTTTCGCTTCCTCCTCTAACATCTCTTCCAGTTTCTGATAATGTTTTTTTGGAATTATGAGTGTGTGTCCTAAAGAGGAAGGGTTTATATCAAGAAATGCAAAGTTTAAAGAATCCTCATAAACTTTCAGGGTTTTTATTTCCCCGTTTGCAATTTTGCAGAATATACAATCTGTCATAAATATATTTTAGTAATTTAACTAAAAATCATTTTTTTGAGTTGGAATTTGATAAATTTAATCAATAAACGCCTTTTGTTAACCAATCTCCTGTTTTTGATTAAACTTTTTT
>JAUXEA010000093.1 GCA_030620695.1 Candidatus Aenigmatarchaeota archaeon
ACAACACTCGCAGATATTTTGAAATTAAAAGGTGCAGAAGAGATTCTGGAAAAATTCAAATTACCCTGTCTGGGTTGTCCTTTTGCCAAAATGGAGATGGACAAACTAAAAATAGGGGAAATCTGCGAAACATATGGTATAAATACTGAAAAATTATTAAAAGAATTAAATAAAAAATAGAATTATTTCCACAACCATCCAAACAAGCCTTTATTTTTCTTTTCTTCCTGAGATAATTCCTGTAGCCTCATTTGTTCCTGTTCCATATTTTGTATTTGTTCCTGCAATATAGTTTTTACTTCTTCACTGCATTTTTCTTTTAGTTGTTTTAACTTCTGTATCCTTCTCTGGTTTTGCTGAACTTCTTTTTCTATCTTTTCAGCAGATTCAGAATCTCCACCAAAAAAGAATTTTATAAAACGCCCTCTTGTTTGTATTTTTTCTTCTGCCTTTATTGTTGCCTGAACAGAATTGTTAAATTCTCTTGCAATTTTGGAAATATTCTGACCAATTCCTCCACTAAGATTTTCCATAGCAAGTAGAGAATGAACTGCGAGTCTTACTCTATTCTGGTTTTGGTAAACATTTTGCTTTTTTTCATTTAAACCCTGAATTTCCTGCACCATTTCCTGTTGTCTTTGCTGTATTATCTGTTTTAATTCTGTTACATTCCGAGCCATTATTCGAATAGACTTATTTGATGTTTGGATTATATTTTTCTCACCTTTGGTGGCATTTTGGGATAATAATCCTTGTGCAGATATTTGATCTCCTTTATATTCTGCTTTTGAATTAACCTCCCCGCAGGAGCATGTTGCAAAAATTACAGTGCTCATTAAGAAAACTATTGCCAGAAACATTGCATTTTTTAGCATAATATATTGCAATAATATACTTTATTAATACCTTTGTTTCACAGGATGGTTCAGAAAGTTTTGGATTGCTGCAAAGAGTAGAATTAAATAAAAAATCAAAAAATACTTATGCTCTTGGAAATCAAAAATTTAAAAGTTAATGGGAACGGGAAAGAAATATTAAAGGGAATTAATCTAAAAATAAATCCCGGGGAAGTCCAGGCACTTCTGGGTCCAAATGCCTCGGGAAAGAGTACACTCACTCATGTAATCTCAGGAAATTCAAAATACGAAGTAATCCAGGGAAAAATATTTTTTGAGGGAAAAGAAATCACTGAACTTCCACCAGAAAAAAGAGTTAAATTAGGAATATCTTTAACATGGCAGAATCCGCCTGCTATAAAAGGAGTAAAACTCTCACAATTACTTGAGAAAATTTCGAAAAGAAAAGAGAATGGAAAATATGTTGATTCTAATTTACTGGAAAGAGAAGTAAATCTAAATTTTTCAGGCGGGAAAAGAAAGATGTCTGAACTAATGCAAATTATTTCCCTGAATCCAAAACTTGTAATTTTTGATGAAATTGATTCAGGGCTGGATATTAA
>JAUXEA010000080.1 GCA_030620695.1 Candidatus Aenigmatarchaeota archaeon
CATGGGTAACAACTGCTGTAAAAGATGCTTATATTTTGTATGACCCCTCTGATTATATAACTCCATTAAAATTCTTAATTAACCAGGGAAGAGTTTCAGGAACAAAAGAGAAGGCTCATGCTTTGATTGAAAGAGCGCCTTACAGGTATAAAGAAGCACAGAGAATAATGCTTGATGAAATAACAGAAGAATTACTTAGTGCAATGACTGAAACCGCACAGGCAGTTTTAATGTTTTTTGGAATTGCACCCCCGGCAGCAAAAGATATTCCAAAAGAATTAAGAAAACATTTTATCAGCAGGGGATTGTTAAAAGAAAAAGCCGCGGACTGTTTTGAAGACTTTTATGAAACAACAAACAAGATAAATCACAGGGAAATCACAAAATTGAGCGGAAAAGAAATAAAAAAACTTTTGAACAGGGCGGTTTTGTTCATTGACAAGATGGCTGGTTTGTTTTCCATGCTTGAAGTTGCAAAAAAGAAGGATATTATTGAAAAATCCTATGAAAAGGCAATCAAGGTTTGCAAAAAGGCTCTGAAACTGAAAGCACCCAGATTAGATTCTGAAACCATGAAAAAGTTCAAAAAGGAATTTGTTGATTCCGGTTTTATTTCAACAGATTATCTGAATTTGCTGAAAAAACTGAACAAGATGAAAAATTTGGCGGAAAAGGGAAAACTTGGGGAAATTCCTGAAAGAGACATTTATTCATCGGTTATTTACACAAAAAGTTTAGAGGAGATTCTGGGGAAGAGGAAGAAATAGAATATGAAAATTGATATATTTTTGAAATAACTATTATGCCCCAAAAAAATTCTGCAAAAATTGAAGAAAAACAGATTAATGCTGTGAAGGATTTCTGCTCTGGAATTTTGAAAGATTACAAAAAAGTTATAAAATCAATCTGGCTGCTAAAACAGGAAGTTAAAGGTACAAAGGATTTATTGACTATCATCCTGCTTGATGATACAAAGCAGGTTGATGGAATCACAAAAAAGAAAATTGAGACAAAAGTTCTAGAAGAGGAAAGAAAAATTAAAAACAAATACAAAATTTCTCTCTATTCAAGTTTTTATTTACTCTCTGATTACTGGGATTTAATAAAACACGGCTCACCAACTGTTTTCTGTGAAATCAGGGAGGGAGTCCCGATTTATGACCCAAGCGGGTTTTTTATCCCCCTGAAGAAATTGCTGCTGCAGGGAAAAATCCCGGGAACAAAAGAGGCAATGAGGGATTTAATTGCAAAAGCACCCACAAGAGTAAAGAGAGTTGAAGTTTTATTTAAAATTAAAATTCTGGAGCATTTGTTTAATGCTGTTGTTGAAGCAGGACAAGCTCCTTTAATTCTTGCTGGTGTTGCCCCCCCAATCCCAAAAAAAATAGCAGAAAACCTGAAAATCCATTTTGTAAGGAAAAAACAACTTGAGCCAGAATATGCAAAATATTGCGATGAAATTGTAAAATACTGGAAAAAATATGAGCACGGGGAAATAAAAGTTGACTGGGAAGATATTGATGATATTGCGGAGAAGACTGCTTTATTTGTTTCAAGGATGGAGAAGTTAATGGGAGAGATTGAGAAGTAGATTATTTAAAAAATAGTATCAAAGTTCCAATAATTTGCGCTTCTGTTATTTTCTCATCTGATCTCTTAGTTACCATAATTAAGCAGGTCTTATTTATTTTATAATTATTTTATGAAAGCAGTTATTTCAATGGAGGGAAAAAGTTTTCAGAGAGAGATAGATTTAAATCTTGTCTACGGGAAGAAAATTGGGGAGAAAGTGGATGGAACATCTATTGGTCTGGAAGGTTATGAACTGCAGGTTACAGGGGGAAGTGACAAGCAGGGATTTCCGATGAGGAAAGGCGTAGCAGGTGCAGTAAGAAAAAGACTGCTCTTATCCGGTGGTGCTGGCTACAAATCGGAAAGAAAAGGTGTCCGGAAAAGAAAAGGTGTTAGAGGCGAAGTTATTTCAGAAGAGATAGCGCAGTTAAATTTGAAAGTTTTAAAAGAAGGAAAGAAAAAATTTGATGAACTTTTTAAGAAAGAAGAAGTAACAGGAGAAAAACAAGAAGAAAAAGAAAAACCTGAAGAGATAAAAGAAGATAAAAAAGAGGAAAAGGCGGAAGAAACTAAAGAAGAGAAAAAGATAGAAGACAAAAAAGAGGAAAAGGCGGAAG
>JAUXEA010000072.1 GCA_030620695.1 Candidatus Aenigmatarchaeota archaeon
TTCCTCCAACTTCGTACTCACATCATAGTAAGGTTTCTCTAACTTCTCTCCCGGCTCTGGATAATGAGCTAACCCTAAATCTTCTGTTGTGATTCCCCCTTTTTTCAATCTCCTGAAAATGCTTGAACCTTCGGGCAGACTGTTTCTATAAATTATTTCAAGGGGTATTAAATAGTTTATAAGTCCGGGTGTAAACATGGAATAATCATATTTACCCTTTTCAAATTTTGGAGGAATAACTCTTACTAAATCTATTTCCATTGCATTTGTTGGTTTTTTTAGTTCATCTAAACTAACAACTTTTCCTTTATCATTTACCAATCCACGATAATGTGTTTTAGTTCCATTATCTTCAGATTTCTCAAATAAATAAGCACCAATTAAACATAAAGCTTTTCCTTTATCATTTAAAGAATCGGGCATTTTACCATAATCAAACACAGAATAATCATCTGAAAAAATGAATTTACCTTTCCCGAATCTATCCTTTTTTGGTTTTTCTAAAACAACTAAATCTTTAACACTTCCCATAATATAATTTCGAAAACTTTAAATATCCATTATTTAAAAATAACAAGTGTTAAAGGCTTCTCTGAAAAAGGAGGTAATCACAATAATCCCTATTAATTTTTACTCCTCTTTTTATTCTTCCTGTTTCCTCAAAACCAAATTTTTTTAGTAAATTGGTTGAATTATTATTTGTTTCCAAAACCCATGTAACTATCTGCTCCGCACTTTTTATTTTCAGATTTTTTAATAACTCTGATAATAAAGTTGAACCTATTCCCTTTTCACGATGTTCCTTTTTTACCTGATAACCAATTTCCCAGACATGATTTCTTTTCCCTTGTTTTCTGGTAGCAGAACCAGAGCCAATAATTTGATTATTTTCAAGACAAACAAACATAATTTTTCTGTTTTCTTTTCTCTTTTCTAAATATTTTTTAAACCATATCTTTCTCTCTTTTAGAGTTTTTGTTTTATTTACAGACAAATGAATTTCTTCTCCTGCAATGAAATTTAGCAGTTTATTTAATCCTGGAACATCTGACAATTTTGCTTCTCTTACTAACATAAAACAACTAATCAATTTAATCTAAAAAACATGATTTTTTTATAATCTAAATTAATAAAACTATTAATAAAGAAATTACCAAAAATAAAAAAGAGAAAATAAAAATTATTTCTTAGGTACCAAATCTATACAAACTCCTGCTGCAACTGTCTGTCCCATGTCTCTAATCGCAAATCTTGCCAATTGTGGAATATCCCCCTGTTTCTCAATTACCACAGGTTTTGTTGGCTTAACCTTTATAATTGCAGCGTCTCCTGTCTTTATATATTCCGGGTTTTCCTGAACTGTCTGTCCGGTTTTTGGATCTATTTTCTTTTGTATTTCTGTTAGTGTACATGTTACCTGTGCTGTGTGTATATGGAAAACAGGTGTGTATCCGGGTGCAATAACTGTTGGATGGTTCAAAACAATTATTTGTGCTGTGAATTCTTCTGCAACTGTTGCCAAATTGCTTGGGTCGCATATTACATCTCCTTTCTTAATATCTGCCTTGCCAATACCTCTTAAATTGAAACCAATGTTGTCTCCTGCTTTTGCTTCCGGTAATTGCTGATGATGCATTTCTATTGATTTTATCTCTGCTTTCGTTCCTGCAGGCATTATAATCACTGCCTGATTTGGCTTCATAATTCCGGTTTCAATTCTCCCGACCGGAACTGTCCCGACTCCTGTAATTGAGTAAACATCCTGGACAGGAAGTCTTAGAGGTTTGTCTATGGGTCTGGCTACTGGTTTTATATCATCTAAAGCCTCAAGTATTGTCTGACCCGCATACCACTTTAGATTCTCGCTTTTTTTTGCAATACCGTCCCCTTTATATGCTGAAACAGGTATTATTTTTACTTCTTCTATTTTGTAACCAACGCCTTGCAATAATTTCTCCACATTGCCCTTAACTTCATTAAATCTTGCCTGGTCATAATTCACAGTATCCATCTTGTTTAAAGCAACTATCATCTGATTAATTCCCAAAATCTTTGCTAAATAAGCATGTTCTTTTGTCTGTTCCTGAATACCTTCCTTTGCTGAAACAACTAATATAGCAATATCTGCCTGTGAAGTCCCGACAATCATGTTTTTAATGAAATCCCTGTGTCCCGGGGCATCAATTATTGTATAATAATATTTCTGTGTATTAAACTCCTGAAAAGCCAAGTCTATTGTAACTCCTCTTTCTCTCTCTTCCTTTAGTCTGTCCATTACAAAAGCAAATTCAAATGTTTCTTTCTTCTTCTCTTTTGCTTCCTCTTTCAGTTTCCTCATTGTTTCTTCTCTCACTGATCCTGTATCAAAGAGCAATCTTCCGACCAATGTTGATTTTCCATGGTCTATATGCCCTATTGTAACCAGATTTATGTGCTCTTTTTCTGCCATAATAAATATAATAAAACTTTAAATAATATATAAGCCTTTTATTGGTAAAACTGCAAATAGTTTTATCATTTACCCTGTCTTCGCTTTCAGCTCGACAGGCTTTTAAAAAGGCTTCACTCGTTCTGCTTTTTTCCTTTCGGAAAAAAGAGACCCTTTTTGCCAAAGGCAAAACAATCGTCCTTCGGACGGTGC
>JAUXEA010000038.1 GCA_030620695.1 Candidatus Aenigmatarchaeota archaeon
TTTTTTTGATTAAACTTTTTTAGCCAATATATTCAATAAAAAGTGTATTTAAATACTTCTTCTATTAAATTATGGCAAATATCTTAAAGCATTTTTCAAAAGCATTTGAAGCATATAAGAGAAATTTTGTACCAATAATTTTATCCATACTTTTAGTATTCATAACATTTTATTTATTTGTAGGATTAGGTATTTTTGCTCTTTTTGGTACAGAAGGTAGTGCAACAGTAGCAGAATTTTATATGACAGAAGGAGGGTTTACAGATACTTATTCTCAGGAACTTTTTGAACAAATTAACCCACAAAATTTTGGTTTATTCCTTTTGTTTTTAATATTGGGGGGAATTGTAGCAGTATTCCTGCAGGCAGGTCTCTGGGGAATCTGTTTTCAGGGAATTAAAAAGAAAGTAAACATGAAAACTTTTTTTACTACAATCAGAGAAAGAGGGGTACCTTACTTTTTTGCGAGTATTCTGGTTGGATTAATTGTTTCAGCGATTTTAATCCTACTTATTGCAGTTTATGTAGTTATATATTTATTTAATCCTATACTTTCCACAATTGTATTGCTTTTGGGTATTGTATTAATTACACCTTTTTTTGTCCTGGTTTCCCCTGCAGTAATTTCCGGAAAAAGAGTATCTAGTTCTCTGACAGAAAGTATCTCTCTCGGGAAAAAGAATTATTTTGATTTGCTTTTGTTGATTGTTCTGGTCTTTATTTTTTCCCTGGTAAGTCTTGTGCCAATACTTGGGATTATTTTAGTTTATTTCCTGGTTTCTCCTTTGTTTATTTTAGTGATTTGTTCTCTTTATTTGGAGGTTTCTAAAAGCAGTAAAATAAATGTCCTGATATCTAAAGATAGTGTGGAAATAAAAACGGGCAAGCAAAAATTAAAAAAAAGTGCACCGAGCAAAATTAGAAAATCTGACAGGGAAAAAAAGAAGACCGTGAAAACCAGTGGAAAAATAAAAGTTAAAAAAAAGATTGGTAAAAGGAAAAAGTGATAATAGAATTTTTAGGTGGGTGCAGGCAGATTGGAAGAGAAGCATTTTTAGTAAAAGATAAGAAAACAAATGTTCTTTTGGAATATGGTGTGGAACTGCAGCCAAATATACAAATTCCCTTGTTGCCAACTGTGAAATTAGATGGGATTTTTGTTACTCACGCTCATCTTGACCATTCAGGGATGGTTCCCTTAATCTACAAAATCCAAAATCCAAATCTGTATACAACCCCTGCAACTTTGGATTTAATGAATTTACTTCTCGAGGATTATATAAAAGTTGCAAAATTGACAAGAGGTTTTGGAGAGTATACAAAACATGACCTTATAAAAATGAACAAATATTTTAGACCTCACCCTTACAATCAGAAGTTTAGGGTTGGAAATCTACATGCTGAATTTTTTGATGCTTCCCATATCCCAGGCTCTGCCTCAGTTTTCTTAGATGGTTCAAAAAAGATTTTATATACTGGAGATATAAATACAGTTGAAACAAACCTGCTTTCTTACAAGGAAATAAATTATCCAAGAGTGGATTGCTTAATCACAGAATCAACTTATTCGGAGAGAGAACATCCGGACAGAAAACTTGAGGAAAAAAGACTTATAAAAAAGGTTTTGGAATATGAACACGGAACTGTCCTGCTTCCGACCTTCGCTGTCGGAAGGGCACAGGAAATATTGATGACTCTTTACACAAACGGCATAAAAGAAAATATTTATCTTGATGGAATGGCACAGAAAGCTGCAGATTTAATTTTGTACCACAAAAATTATGTAAAAGATGCCCTGACTTTAAAAAAAGTTTTAAAACATGTGAATTTTGTAAGAACAAGAAAACAGAGAGACAGGATTGTCAGGGAAGGGGGAATTGTTGTCACAACCTCGGGAATGCTTAATGGGGGTCCAATACTCCATTACCTGAAAAAAGTAAGGGATAATAAAAATGCTTGTTTGTTCATAACAGGATTCCAGGCTCCTGGAACACCCGGAGAAAAATTGCTTAGAACAGGATATTTTGAAAATGATGAAAACAAATTCAAAGTTAATCTTGAAATACAAAAATTTGATTTCAGCGGTCATGCCGGCAGAAAAGAGTTGTTTGATTTAATAGAGAAAATATCACCAAAGAAGGTTATCTGTGTTCACGGGGACCACACCCCAAAATTTGCCAAGGAAATTGAGAAGAAATTAAATATAGAATCCCTGGCCCCTGATGTTGGAGATAGTGTTGAAGTATAAAATTGTTTCAAAAACCCAAGATAAATTAAAATATTGATTTTTCAAAAAATCTAAACAACAATAGATGCAATTTTTCCTATTTGAGAAAATCTTTCAACAACTTCTCTTGCTACCGGACCCTTTATTTCTTTTCCCAGGGGAGCCGTATTCTTATCTACCAGAATTAAAGCATTATCTTCAAAGCAAACTCTTATTCCACTATTTCTTCTGAACTCTTTTTTTTGCCTGATAATAACCGCATACTGAACTTTGTGCCTGAGTTTAAATTCTCCTTTTTTTACTGTGCAGGAAACAACATCCCCGACACCACCTCTCGGGTATCTTCTTTTTCTTCCCTTGTAGACCTTGAAAGAAATAATCTGCACTTTTTTTGCTCCTGTGTTGTCCGCACAATTCAGGATACTCTCAGAATTCAGTGCTTTCACAACCTTACTTGAAATTGCTTTCATAATATGTGATAAATTTAAAATAATGGATAGGCATTAGCTTCTTGTAAATCCCTAAAAGTTTATCTAAAACTAAAAAATTCCTAAAACTGCCTTAGTGATTAAAATCCAAAAATTCCAGATAAAAGGAACAACTAATAACAAGAGGAAAAAAGCAATCAGGATTCTTAAACCTTTCCTAAACCCCTTTACTTTAAGTCCGTAAAACAATCCAACAAAAGCACCCCCCATGTGTGCAATATGGGAAACTCCCGAGGGATAACCGGTGAGTAAGCCAATAATCGCACTAATCAAATATCCCAAAGCAATAATCCCCAAAGGGATAGGCATAAATACTTCCATTTTTATTGGTTTTATCAGCAGGGTTGCGGTCATTATAGAAAAAATGCCCCCTGATGCACCAATAGAAGGGATATTTGGAGCATAAAACAGGGAAGAAAGAAGGTCTCCTAAAAAAGCCCCCAAAAAGAACAACAATAGAAATTTTTTGGGTCCAATTTCTCCTTCCAAAGTAAAACCAAACAGGATTAAGACGAGCAAATTTAGAATTAGATGTTCAATATTTGAGTGCAGAAAAACAGAAGTAATTAGAACATAAATTTTTCCGGATAATAAGTTAGAAGTTGAATAACCATAATTGTTGAAAATCTGTTCAGTGTTGGAAAACCATGCAAAAACTGTTACAATTACACACAAAATTGCCAGGATAATTGTTATATTTATCTTTACCATTATTGTTCTTGGAATATTAAATTTTAATCCATATTTAAAAATGGAAGTCATTGATGCAAAAGAATGTATTCTCGGAAGACTGGCAACAGAAGTTGCAAAAAGAGGATTAAATGGAGAGAATATAATAATTGTTAATTCTGAGTTTGCAGTAATTTCCGGGAAAAAAGAAGCTATATTTAAAAAATATCTGGAAAGGAGACAGAGGGGAACCCCGCAACACGGGCCTTTTTTTCCAAGCAGACCGGACATGATTGTCAGGAGAGCAATAAGAGGAATGATTTCTTATAAAACAAAAAGAGGCAGGGAAGCATTTAAAAAAATAAAAGTTTTTATTGGTATTCCTGAAGAATACAAAAATATGGAATTGAAAAAAGTTGGAAAGCAGATAGACAAATTAAAATGCGATTTTGTTTTTGTTCATGAGTTAAGTAAATTTTTAGGTAATAGAAATAATGAGTGAAATATTTGTTGGAAAGAGGAAGAGAGCGATTGCAAGAATAAGATTAGAGAAAGGAGATAAAAAAATACTTATCAACAACAAAAGTCTGGAAAACTTTCCAAAAATTGTTCAGTTAAAAATCCTTGAACCTTTGCTTATTACAGAAGATGAAAACTTTGTGATAAATGCTAATGTGAGAGGAGGTGGAATTATGGGACAGGCAGAAGCAGTTGCACAGGGAATAGCGAAAGGTCTGGTCTCTTTGAAAGGAGATAAATTAAAAGAAAAATTTCTGGATTATGACAGGAATCTGCTTATCCAAGATGTCAGGAGAACAGAACCCCACAAACCTTCAAGGAGTAAAAAAGGTCCAAGAAGACACAAGCAGAGGAGCAAGAGGTAATTTTATACTTTTATTATTTCGTACAAAACCAAATGATACTCTTTTTCATCAAATTTGTTTATTAAAGAGTTACTCCAAGATTTTATAATCATTCATCAAAAACTCAAATTTACCAAATTCAGCCATTTTTCTTATTTTTATACTTTCAGTTCCATAACCAATAATTCTCTGTTTGTTTTTTAATCCCATAATGACTTCAGGATTCAGAACTTTTGCTCTTGTAAAACCGGCTCCTAAATATATTGTCTGACCAAATTTGTTCATAGTACACTCAATCTCCAAATTTTTACCGTTGTACCAACTGTCAAAACTATCCACTTTTTTATATTCTTCCATATATTTTAAAAGTTAAATTTAGTATGAGAATAGATTTTACAGGTAAAGAAAAAGAATTTAAAAAATGGTTAGAAGACCATGTAGAAAAAGGAAAGTATGAACTATATTTAACAGATGAAAATGAAGTTATAGCCAGACCAGGAGTTTCAACAAAGACTTATGATATTGGATATTTTAAAGGTAGTGATAAAGACAAAAAAGATTACGAAGAATATCTTAAAAATAAAGAGTTGTTGGCATACAAAATACATGCAATGGAATGGGATACTGAAAAACCTCCAGGTATAAGAGTTCCTTCTGATTAAAATGATTTACTTGGGTCCGGCAGGAATACCAACAATCACAACCGGAGATACAATTCAGGGAATTAGAGATGTTAAAAAATTAGGATTAAGTGCAATGGAACTGGAATTTGTAAGAGGGGTCTATCTGAAAAAAGAGCAGGCAATTGAAGTTGGCAAAATTGCAAAGGATTTAAAAATTAAACTATCTATCCATGCTTCTTATTTTGTAAACCTCTGCAACCCTGAAAAAGTTGAGGACAGCAAAAAAAGAATTCTTAGCTCCTGTAAGATTGGTCATTATGCAGGAGCAAAATATATTGTGTTCCACCCCGGATATTACGGAAAACTTTCAAAAGAACAGGCTTATGAATTTGTAAAAAAAGGCTGCAGGGAACTAAAAGAGGAAATAGAAAAAAATAAGTGGAAAGTTATTCTTGGTTTGGAAACAACAGGAAAGAAAT
>JAUXEA010000112.1 GCA_030620695.1 Candidatus Aenigmatarchaeota archaeon
AACTCTGCTAAAAGTCCTGTCTTTTTTTGGACCTTCCAGGAGTTTACATTTTACAATACTTAACCCCTTTTGTCCCTCTCTTCTAACAATTTCAACAACTTCTGCTGCCTCTGCCATAAGATAGAAAAATTTAAAACTATTAAAGCAATTCTTTAAATATGTGAATAATTATGGAGGTTGAAGAATTAAAAAAGAAAATTGCAGGGGAAATTGTTTTGTCAGACAGTCCTGGAGAAACAATAAAAAAATGGAGGCAATTATTCCAGATTTCCCAAGTTGATATTTCAAATAAACTGGAAATTACTGCCTCTGTGATTTCTGATTATGAAACCGGGAGAAGAAAATCCCCTGGGATAAAACTAATAGAAAAAATTGTTAATGCTTTAATAGAAATTGAGTTGAAAAGGGGTGGTAAAAATGTTGCAGAGTTTGCATCGCTTTATAAACCCCTTGATTTCAAGTCTTTTATTATATTAATGAAAGATTTTCAAAAAGGAATAAAAATTAAAAGTTTTTTGAGAGGAATATCCGGGGACCCTTGTTATAATTTTGAAGATACAGAAATATTTGGATACTCACTGATAGATTCTGAGAAAGCAATAGTCAATTTCTCTCCGGTGGAATTAGGAAGAGTAACCTCTTTAATAAACAGGCATTGCCTGATATTCACAAATTTACACAGGGGAAGGTCACCCTTAGTTGCACTGAGATTAGCAAATTTGAAACCTGGCCTGATTATCCTGCATGGGATTAAAAAAGTTGATGATATTGCTTTGAGAATTGCAAAACTTGAAAATATTCCCTTGGCAGTTTCTTATGTTGCAACTCTGGATAATTTAATCAAAAAACTGGAGAATTTTAATAGCAAAGTCTGATTAACCAATTCTTTTTCCTTTGGTGATCTACCAATAAAAGCCTCATTTAATAGCAAACTCTAATTACCCTGAACTCGTTCACGCCTTCCACAATTAAATAATCAACAATACCATTAGTACAATCTTTGTTAATTCTTACATCAAAATCAAGAAGGTTCTCTAATTCAAACTCAACTAATTCATCAGTTTTATCCCTTAATTTGTTTTCTTCTTCAAGAAAGTTCAGGGCTGTATAAGTTCTCTCTTCTTTATTAT
>JAUXEA010000120.1 GCA_030620695.1 Candidatus Aenigmatarchaeota archaeon
TGAAAAAAATAAAAAAACTGGATAATGTTGCTTACATAAGGTTTGCATCAGTTTACAGAGATTTTCAGGATGTTAAAGATTTTAAACAAGAGATAAAGGGGTTAGGGAAGAAAAAATGAAAAGCACAATTGAAAAAATAAGAAAAAGAAAAGGGGATCTTGTCTCTTTTGAACCTGAAAAGATAATTACTGCAATTTGGAAAGCAGTTGAATCAGTAGGAGGAACAGATAAAAAAAGAGCAGAAGATTTAGGGGAATTAATTATAAGGCAGATTGAAAAAGAATTTGGAGATGGAATTCCTAATGTTGAAAAAGTTCAGGATATTGTTGAAAAAACTTTGATAGAAGAAAGACATGCTAAAACAGCGAAGTCATATATTCTTTACAGGAAAAGCCACCAGGATTTAAGAGAAGTAAAAGCAATATTTGATACAATTCAGGTTGTTGAAGATTATGTTGGATTAAAAGACTGGAAAATAAAGGAAAATTCTAATATGGGTTTTTCTTTGCAGGGATTAAATAATTATATTGCAGAAAAAATAGTTAAAAATTATTGGCTGAACAGAATTTACCCGGAAAAAATAAGAAGAGCTCATAAAAATACAGATATTCATATACACGACTTAGGAGTTTTAGGCGCATACTGCGTGGGCTGGGATTTAAAAGATTTGCTTGTGTATGGATTCACCGGAGTTTCTGGAAAAGTCCAGACAAAACCTGCCAAGCATCTTAGAACTGTTCTAGGACAATTGGTTAATTTTTTCTATACATTACAGGGAGAAACTGCCGGAGCCCAGGCATTTTCAAATTTTGACACTTTCCTTGCTCCTTTTGTAAGTTATGATAATTTAGATTATACATAACTCCTTTGTAATCTTTTTTAAATAATTTTTTAACAAGCTTATCCTCAATAATTCCTTTGTCAATGTTAAATGTCTTTATGGTATCTCCTTTTTTTAAATCGCCATGTCCTGCCCAACCATTAGGAGTTAATATCTCTGTATCTTCTGACATGC
>JAUXEA010000005.1 GCA_030620695.1 Candidatus Aenigmatarchaeota archaeon
AATTCTCTTTTTTTCTTCATCTTCCTGTTTCCAGGGTTCATTATTGTTAAAATAAGCATTTGCAAGTTTTGCATAGTGAACAATATATTTTAAGACTTCATGAAATTTGCAGGATTCATATGCTTTTATTATTCCTAATTCTAGACCTGCAAATCTTAGCAAAGTTGTTTCTTCTTCTGATGAAATATTATCCTTATAAGAATAATCCAATTTAGGAATTCCGTTGTAGTTTGAATAACAAAAAGAAAGAACCCGATGAACAAAGTTTCCTATTATATCAGCAAATTCATTGTTTATAATCTCCTTAAAAATTTCTGTTTTAAATACAGAATCATTTTGCTCAGGGTATAAAGAAATTAAAACAAATCTCCAGTAGTCAGCAGGATATTTTTTAAGTGCTTCTTCTGTTGTGAGTCCTTTCCCCCTGCTTTTTGAAAATTTTATTCCTTCAGTCTTCAGCCATCCGCTTGAAATTATCCTGTCCGCGAGTTTCCAGTTTTCCTTACAACCCAAAAGCATTGCAGGAAAAATTATTGAATGGAAAATTGTGTTGTCTTTTCCCATGAATTGCACAAGTTCTGTTCCTTTGCTTTTCCACCAGTCCTCAAATTCCTTTTCTATCTTTTTCTTACTTTTATCTTTCTCCTCTCCAAGAAATTCCTTTGTGAAAGACAAGTAACCAACGGGTGCATCAAACCACACATAAAAAATTTTATCTTCATATCCTTTCCTGGGAACTTTAAATCCCCATGAAGCGTCTCTTGTAATTGCTCTTTGTTTTAGTCCCTGCTTTATAAATCCCAAGGTCTCATTTTTTGCAAGTTTGCTCCACCCTTTACTGTTTCCAGCAAATTTTAGTAATTCAGGCTCAAATTTTGGCAAATCCAAAAACAAGTGTTTTGTTTTTTTGAATTTAATTTTCTTTTTGCAAAGAACACAATGAGGCTCAACTATTTCTTTTATATCTATTAATTTACCGCAGTCATCACACTGGTCTCCTCTTGCCAAGCCCCTGCAAAAAGGACAGGTGCCCTCCACCCACCTGTCTGATAAAAATCTTTTGCAATTATCACAGTAAGCACTCTCAACTTCTTTCTCTTTAATGTACCCATTTTTATCAAGTTTGTCAAAAATATGACCTGTTAATTCTCTGTTTATCTCGCTGTCACTAATTCCATAATAATCAAAACTCAGTTTAAATTTTCTGAAAATCTCTTTTATTTTCCTGTGATTTTCATAAACCAGTTTTTCTGGTGTTGTCCCAGCTTTCTTCGCACCAATTTCAAACATTGTTCCATGTGAATCAGAACCGCAAACAAACAAAACATTCTCTCCTCTCAACCTGCAAAATCTTGCATAAACATCTGCTGGCAGGACAGAACCGACTATGTTTCCTAAATGGGGCACCCCATGAATATAAGGCAAAGCAGAGGTAATTAGTTTTCTCATAAATAAACTTTTTATTTGTTAAATTGGTTAAAAAAGTTTAATCAAAAAAATTAAATTTGTTAGTAAGAAAGCTTTTAAAAAATGGTTAAGGCAAAATAGAGAATTGGTTAGTAAGAAAAGGTCTCTACCCAAAGAAAACAGATTTATATAACTGGGAGTCTACCCAGAGTTTATACAAATTAAACAACCGTGAATTATGTCTTAGTTGCGGGGAAGTCTAAGAAGTCTATTTTCCTTCCAATTCTCTTCATAATACCTGTCGTGATAATCATCTAATTCTTCTCTAGATAAATTTTCTTTAATAGTGAACCCTGCATTTTCAAATTCTTTAAGTAGGTCTTCAACTGTTCCTTTCCAAATAAACTTATTATCTGAGTATATCTTATCCGAATCATACCAACTTGCTCTATATGATTTAAATGCAGTTATTATTTTGCCTTCTTCCCCCACATTTAAATAAACTTCATATCCAATACCTTTAATTTTATCTATAATTTCTGGAGGTACAGTTGAATGTATTTTTGCATAATTTAATGCAAATAGTGTAGTTTCTACCCTTCCACTTTTTAAGACTTCATGGTCCATATAAGAACCACTATGTTTCAAATTATATTCAACTGAATCTAAGTCAATACCTTTAAACAATTTTATCTCAGTGGGTTCTTTACCTGTTAAAAGCTCAACAATAGATTTGTCTACTTTTTTCATTTCTTTAGCGTACCATCCATGAGTATAAAGTTTTCCCATATTTATCAATTCTCTTTCACACATATTTTAACCACTAATAAATAAGATTTAAAACTATTTAACGAGCAAATCCTCAAAAAAACTCTCTCTAAACCCCAAAATTTTGAGGTTTAGCAAAATCCTACTTATTTCACTTCAAAAAATCTCTGAAGATATGCCTCTGCTAACCCGCGATATTCTCCCCAGAGTTTTCTGCTTGCTTCTTCCATGTTTCCATTTATTTTGTATTTCTCACTCATTATTTTTTCTGTGAGGCAGTCAATATAAAATGCATCATAATTTCTTTTCTGGAAAATCTCAAACAAGTTTTTTGAGTAGGGACCAATTCCTTTTATTTCATCCAAATCACCATCAAAGTTTTTTGCTAAATTAATTAAATAAGGGAGTTTGTATCCTAATCCCAAATCAACCAAATTTTCTTTTGTAAAATTTTCCGGGACGAAATTTAGTTTTCTGCAAATTTCAAGCATTTTCTTTCTGTAATTTTTATAAGAATTGTTTTGTGATACAATTGCTCCGACAAGTGCTTCAAAATCAGAAAAAGCAGAGATTATTCTTGTTCCTTTGATTTTGTTGAGATGATTTTTTAGCACAATGTCTTTTTCACAAATTTTATAAAACACTTCTAAATTTTCATCTAAACCAAGACAATATTTTATTCTCTTTGTGAGTTCCTTCTTTTTCCTGAGAACTCCTGTTATTTTTACTAAAAGAATTTTTTCCTTTTGTTCAAATTCCAAATCCAGAAATTCATTATTAAAATAAATTTCTTTTGTTGGTTCTTTCTCATAGAAAAAATAGAATAAACCGGAATTGAAAGTCTTTTTGAAATCAAAATCATTTGTCTCTATTTTTAGAATCATTATTTAGTTTGTTCTTTTAGAAAATATGAGCTAAGGTTTTAAAAACTTATTCTTCCTCAATCAAAGCCTCGCCGTGAGTTAAAGCACCGAGTCTGTCATAAACATCATTTTTCTGACCGGCGGGGACTTCCAGAACACAGGAAAAACTCCCGTCATTATTCCAGTTCTCTTTAAGAATTTTTCCAAGAGATTTAATTTTACCATAAGCAGGACCAGAATATTTTGCAGGAATATTTATTTCCATTTTCAGATTTTCAATAGACAATGGAATTTCACTTCTGATTTTTTCTATTGTATCCTTAACCTGCTCCTCAGCACTTTTATAGAAATTTACATTAATTCCCTTCTTCTCCATAACTCCAAGAATTCTTTCAATCGGATGCGGAGCCCTTGTCTGCGGATTTATTGCTGTTTTTGAAATTATTGCTGCAATCTGTCTTCTCTTTTTCTCTGTCATCTCATCTCTCAGTTCTTTTGGAATTTGTGTTTCTCCATCCAACAAAATTTTTTTTGCAACTTCAAGTTTGTTTTCAGTTCCAAAGTTTTTGTTTAAATCCTGAGAAGACACTTTTTTACCCAGTTCAACATCTGAAAATATTTCATCAGAGACAATAACATCTTCAATATTTCTCTTCCCCTGTTTAAACTCAAGAGCCTCTCTTGGATAAACCAGAATCTCAAATATTTCCCCTCCCTTTTTTAGTCTTGCAATTACAGGTTCCATAATTTTAAACAATAGTTTAACAATAACTTAAAAAATAAGAAAAATCAAAAATAAATTATTTTCTTCTTTTGGAAACTTCTTTCTCCACCACACCAATATATTTGTCTGCTTCTTTTGCAACAACATCTTTTAGACCAAGACCTATTGCAATAGCGAATCCAAGACCAGCACTTGCAATTATTATTAGCAATATGTTATTTACTAAACTTGGGTTTATTCCAAGGAATGGTAAAGCCAGTGCAATTGCCACATAGACTGTAAAGAAATTAACTATTCTTCCAACTAGATTTTTATATATTCCTTCACTTTTCCTTATCTGCTCTTCAAAGAAACTTCCCAAGATGTATCCAACCACTACAATTATTGCTGCACCAACAGCCATTGGTATGAAGTACACAATTTTATTTACAAATACTGCTAATGTTATTATTCCCAAAAATTGAACTGCTGACTGAATAAATACCAAATAAATTATCCACTCTCCTGCTATCTTGAACAAATTACTTAGCTTGAACCCTTTGCACTTTACATATTTGTCCACTTTTACGGTAACGCAGAACTTTTCAATTACTATTCCAATCCCTTTTCCCACTAGATAACCAATTGCCAAGAGTATCAACGCTCCCACCAGGTTTGGAAGAAACTCAATTGTGCTGCTTCCAAGTCCTATTAAAAAACTATTTATTTCCTGTATTCCTGCCATAATATATATAAATATTATATAAATAGATTATACTTTAACTGCATACTTCCCAGGTGCCTCAAAATTCAGGTCTTTTGCAATCTCACTATCCTCTGGATTGAAAATAATAACAATTCCCTGCCAGTTCTCTGTCAACTCTTTTGTTTTGCACACAGGGCATTCTCTCTTATCTGTTAATCTGTGACAAGTTCTACAAGCTTTCTCTGTCATAATTTTATTTTTAAAATAAAAGGTTAACTATATCTCCTCCTTTTTAATATTTTCTCAAAGACCTCCAAAACACTCGTTTTTCTTTGAAACATTCTTTGTTCAAGCAAAGCTTGAACATCTTTTCTGCCTTTGGCAGAAAATCTTTTTCCTTCGGGAAAAGATGCATCGTTTTTTCTCTGAAAAAACGAATGAACGGTGCATCGTTGCGAAGCAACGAATGCTTTCTCTGTTTCTTTTCTTCTGTAACCAGTCAGAAAATATTTCCAACAATCAAATTCTGGATGAACAGACTTGAAGTTTTGATATAAAGTCAGCAAGTCAGATGCTTTCTGCTCTGGACCTTTTGTTTCTATGCCGAGTCCAAAATCTATAAAATAGAGCTCCCTTTTTTTGACAATTAAATTTGAAGTTGTTAAATCTCCATGAATTATGTCAGCGAGATGCATCTTTGCGATTTCTTCACCGATTTTTCTGCTAAAATTTTTATAATTGTTTTTGTTAAGAACTTTTTTTAACTTGCTCCCCTCAACAAATTCCATTTCTATTAGAAATTTTTTTACATCAAACAGAGTGGGAACTTTAACACCAACTCTTTTCACATCTGATAATAATTTTGCTTCTTTTTTTGTTCTTGTCTTTCTAAGGAAAATATCAAGTTCTTTTTCCCTGTATTTTTTGCAGATTCTTTCTTTCTTAATTTTCCCCCTGTCAAGATAAATTTTTGCCTCTGCTCCCTGAGCAATTAGTTTCATTTTAATTTTCCAACAATAAATAGGTGGTCGTGTTCGTAAGGCTCCAAATCAATAGCTTCAATAATCTCAAAATCTTCATTTAATTCTTTAATTGCTTCCTTATAAATTTCCTTTACTTCTCTCACAGAATCTATTGCCTTTGCTTTCAGGGCAATTACTATAATTCCGTTTTCTTTTAAAAAAACTTTATTTCTTTTCAAAATTGAAACCTGGTCTCTCTGGGCAATATCCTCATAAATTAAATCAACTTTTCCAATCCACCCGTAATTTTCAGGAAATCTTGCATCTTCAAGCATTGGGACTATATTTTTCTTTTTTTTTATTTTTTCCAATAACTTTGGAATTACCCTGTTTGAAACTTCAACCCCGTAAAGCAAACCTCTATCGCTGACAATATCTGAAAAATGAGAGATTGTTGTCCCGTGAGCAGCACCAAGATATAAAATTATCTGCCCCTTTTTTATTGGGAAATTTTGCAGACCATTTAAAATTGCTGCTGCGGGTTTTGATTTATAATGATTCCAATCTTCCAGATTTTTACCTTTTGTGAAAAGTTTTTCTCCTTTCTTGTAAACTCCCGGAAATATTTGCTCTGCCATAAATTTATAGTTGTGTTCTTTTTACCTCTTGCAACTTTTTGTCTTTTGTTTTCCATGCCTCTTTACAATCTTCTTGCGATTTTTTAATTCAACTTTTCCATTAACATTAAGATACCACCAAAACCAGAAAACAAAGATTAAAGCAAGGAAAAGAAAATCCCACAAAAAATAATGAATTAACCTGAAGGAAGAATAAGAAAGAAAAGTCATCAGGTAAATTGTCAAGGCCACTCTAAATAAATTATAAAAATAAAGAGGGATTAA
This sequence comes from Candidatus Aenigmatarchaeota archaeon, assembly GCA_030620695.1. Taxonomy (GTDB): domain Archaea; phylum Aenigmatarchaeota; class Aenigmatarchaeia; order QMZS01; family QMZS01; genus QMZS01. The sequence continues at coordinate 6,312 of JAUXEA010000005.1, forward strand.
AAATAACAAGCCTTTCAATCTATTGGATAATTTAATTCCGAGAGGCAGAAAAATTAATGCGCAGAAAATATAAAACTGTTTCCACCCAGTGCAATCAAAAGTTATTATTGATGAAAAATTTGAGGTTGCTATCTGGTAGCCCTGGGCTTGGAATTCAATTCCAAACAAGTTCAGAAAATAAATAACCTGATGAAAAAAAGTTTGATGAAAAAAAGAAACCTGAAAATGAATAAAAGAAAGAAAAATCAGGGGAGTTAACAACAAAACTGCTTTCAGGATTAATTTTATTTTTTCCTCCATAAACTGAACTTCTAAATTTAACTAAAAACAATCTTTTCATAGAATATTTGATCAATATAATTATTAAACATTAAAAAATAAACAATCCCGCCATGAAGGAAGGGGTATTTAGATAAATAAAATCAAAAATTTGGTTTATGCAATGAATTTCATCAGGTCAACCAGCCTGCAGGAATAACCCCATTCATTGTCATACCATCCAAGAATCTTCACCTGTTTCCCGATTACTTTTGTTGATAGAGCATCAAAAATACAGGAGGCTGGGTTTCCGATAACATCAACACTAACCAGCGGTTCTTCAGTGTACTCAAGAATTCCTTTTAATTTTTTTGCTGATTCTTTAAACTTTTTGTTTATTTCTTCTGCTGTTATTTCTTTTTTCAGATTAACAACTAAGTCTGTTAGTGAACCGTCTGCTATTGGAGCCCTCACCGCAATCCCGTCCAGTTTTCCTTTCATTTCCGGAATAACTGCACCAATTGCCTTTGCTGCTCCTGTTGTTGTTGGAATAAGAGATACTGCACATGCTCTTGCCCTTCTTAAATCTTTCTGAGGCAAGTCCAGAATTTTCTGGTCATTTGTATAAGCATGTATTGTTGTCATAAATCCCTGCTCAATTCCAAAATTGTCATTCAGAACTTTAATCATTGGTGCCAGACAGTTAGTTGTACAACTTGCCATGGAAATTATTTTGTCTTCTTCACTATTCTTGTCAAAGGATTCTTCATTTATGCCAAGAACAACCTGTTTTATACCTTCTCCTTTTGGAGGCACTGACAAAATTACTCTTTTTGCTCCTGCCTTTAGATGCTTGCCCGCATTTTCTTTATCCCTAAACAAACCGGTTGATTCAAGAACAATATCTACTTTTAAATCTTTCCAGGGTAAATTCGCAGGGTCTTTTTCAGCAAGCACTTTAATTTCTTTTCCATCCACCAAAATCTTTCCTTTTCCTGCTTCAACTTTGTTGCTTAAAATTCCGTGAACAGAATCATACTTTAAAAGATGTGCTAATGTTTTTGCATCTGTTAAATCATTCACGGCAACAATTTTAAATTTTTTCTGGAATTCCTTGTCTTTTAATGTAGCCCTTAAAAAATTTCTACCTATTCTTCCGAACCCGTTTATTGCTACTTTCATAATATTATTTTATTTATTAATTGAGTTATATTATGATAACTGACATAGAACTCATTGTTAAACTAATCTTGGTAATTGTTCTTGGTGGGCTTATCGGGCTTGAAAGAGAAAAATCTCATAAACCTGCAGGAATGAGAACACATATGCTTGTTGCATTAGGTTCCTGTTTGTTTACTGTCTCTTCAATAAACTATGGTCTTGATGCGGGTAGAATTGCTGCGGGAATTGTTACAGGAATAGGGTTTATTGGTGCGGGAACTATTATTGGAGCCAAAGGACAGATTAAAGGAATAACAACTGCTGCTTCTCTCTGGACAACAGCTGCAATAGGTTTACTTATAGGCATGGGAGAATATTTTGTGTCTCTTGTTGCAACCTGTTTAATATTGCTTATTTTGCTTCTTGATTATTTAGTTAAAAAATGGATAAAATAAAAAGAAAATTAAGAGAGATTTACAAAAAAAGAGATAAAAAAGTACATAAATATAATTTTGGTTCTCTGCTTGTAATTGGAGGTTCCAAAATTTACTCTGGTTCCCCGGCATTTAATGCTCTTTCTGCTTTAAGAAGCGGGGTTGACCTGGTTGAAATTACTGCACCAGAAAGAGCAGCAAATATTATTGGTGGTTTTTCACCGGACTTAATTACTCATCTATTGAAAGGAGATTTTCTTAAAACAAAACATTTAAAACAGATTTATAAAATTTCAAAAAATAAAACAGGAGTTGTTATTGGAGGGGGCCTTGGAAGAGAAAAAGAAACTTTCAAGGCAGTCCAGAAATTTCTGTCTGAAACAAAACTTCCCTGTGTAATTGATGCTGATGCAATTCATGCAATCGCGGGAAAAAAGAATATTATGTCAGGAAAAAACTTTGTTATAACTCCACATGCTCATGAATTTTTTGTTTTTAGTGGTGAGAAAATCCTGAAAGATTTAGAGGAAAGAAAAAAACAAGTAAAAAAACTTGCGAAAGAATTAAAGACAACAATTTTGTTAAAGGGAAATACAGACATAATTTCTGATGGAAATAAAATTTATCTGAATAAAACAGGCACTCCTTATATGACAAAAGGAGGAACAGGAGATACTTTGGCAGGGATTGTTGGGGCCCTGCTTGCAAGAAAAGTCAAACCTTTTGAATCTGCCTGGTGTGGGGCATACATTAACGGAAAAGCAGGAGAACTTGCATCAAAAAAATTCGGAGAAGGGTTGCTCGCTTCAGACTTACTAAATGAAATACCCAATGTAATTAAAGAATATATTTAAGTAACCTAAATATTATTATGATGAACAAGGAAGAAATAGTTGAAAGGGTTGGTAATTTTGTAAGAAAGATAAAAGAAGACAGGAGATTTTTTGGAATAAGTATTGTTCTAGTAGTTTTAATATTAATAGGAGTTGGCTCTTTCACAGGGAATATGATAATGAAAAGTAAAAGTGTGGAAAATGAATTAGGTATCTCCAGAGCTGAACTGGAAACCTGCCAGAAAAATTTAGAAGAACTTATCAGTACAACAACAAAACTTTCAGAGCAGGTAGCAACACTCGAGGAAAATATTTCTCTTTCAACAGCAGACCTAAATAGGTGTATGATGGAAAAAGAAAATTATAAATATTCTTTCGAGAACTGCCTAGAACTAAAAAACCAGACTTCTGCTGAACTCAAAATTTGTAAGGATGATTTGATAACTGTTCTTAATGACTTAGATGAATACGAAAAACTTTTAAGAGATTGCAAAAATCTTGAAACAAATTTTGCCAAAAGTGAGTGTTGTCCGAACTATGACTATTACACTGTAACAGATGAAGAGAATATTCTCTGCTGTTATGAAAATGAGGGAATCTATTTCTGCGGGGCCGGGGAAGAAACTTCTGAAAATGAAATAGAGGAGTTAAGTTGTTGATTTTTTTGTTGTTTTTTTTTTTCTATTCATAAGTATTTAAAGTTTTTTGTGTAATTATTTATATGGAATATATTGATAAAGTGTATGAAGAATGTAAAGGAAGAATTATAGTTGCTGTAATAAAAGGAATTAAAGAAATTCAAGGTGAAGTAAGTGGTTTTAGAAGAATACAACTTGGAGCAATATATTCAAAGCAAGAGGGTTGTTTAGTTAGCGGTGGATTAGATATATATACTAACCATGTTTCTTTATATCCTGAAGATGGACCTCAATGGAGAGATTTAAGAGAACCCGGTAGAGATTATTATGAAGGTTTCTCCTTGAGATATGCTATAAATAATCTTGATTTTCCAGTTGTTGCAAAAATAGCCGAAGGATTAATAGAATATAAAAGGATGAAAGAATAAAAAGCTAACCTTAAATTTTTATTTTGTAGAACTTGTTTATGAGATGCTTTATTGCAATAAATCTGCCGGATAAAATTAAGAACAAAATTATTGGGATAACAAGAGAATTGCCAGATAGAGGAATAAAGAAAGTTGAGAAACAGAATTTGCACCTGACTCTAAAATTCCTTGAAGAAGTAAATGATAAAAAGATTGAAGAGATAACGAATGTTTTAGAAAAAATTAGTTATAATAAATTTGAAGTCTCCCTAAAAAACTTTGGATTTTTTCCAAACATGAATTTTATTAAAGTTATCTGGATTGGTATTGAAAAAGGCAGAGAAGATATTATTGAATTGCAGAGACAGATTGATTTAGAGTTAGAAAAAATTGGGTTTAAAAAAGAAAAAAACTTTGAACCCCACCTGACAGTTGCAAGAGTAAAATCTTTAGAGAACAAAGCAGGTTTTTTAGAGTTGATAAAAAAACTCAAATTTGAAGCTGGTTTTTCTGTTTCAAATTTTGAGCTAATGCAAAGTTTTTTAAAACCTGAGGGACCGGTTTATGAAAAGATAGTGTGTGTTGAATTAAAATGAATTTATTTTATTCCTTATTTAAATAACTTATATATATAATGGTTGAGATGGATGTTCCTGCACAAATGGGTTATGACAGGGCTATTGTTGTTTTTTCTCCTGAAGGAAGAATTTATCAGGTAGAGTATGCTTTACAGGCAGTTAAACTTGGAAAAACCACTGTTGGTGTTGTTTTTAAAGATGGCATTGTTCTTGCTGCTTATTCTCCAATCAGTAATTTACAATTATATTCAAAATCAACTAAAGTAGGAAAAATCGATAAACACATTGGGTCTGCTGCCTGTGGATTTACAGGAGACGCAAGAATCTTAATTGACTTTTTGAGAGTTCAGGCACAAGTTAATAAATTAACTTACGGAGAACCAATAGATGTTTTTGTCCTGGCAAAAAAACTTGCTGACAGAATGCAGTTACTCACACAATTTGCAGGGGCAAGACCTTATGGAGCCGCTATCTTGTTGGGAGGTGTTAATAATGAACCCATTTTGTATGTAATAAATCCTTCAGGAACTCTGGATAGATGGAAAGCAAAGGCAATAGGTAAAGGGGAAAGAGAATCCCAGCATTATCTTGAAAAAAATTATAAAGATGGAATTAGCGAAGAAAATGCAAAAAAACTAGCAGCAGCAGCAATTGAACAGGGAGAAAAAAAGTTAGGCAAATTTGACAAGAAAGCAATCGAGATTTTGGTTGTGAAGAAGAAATAAATTAAAATTTAAAAACATAGATTTATATTTAAAAATAAGTTGTTGTATGGTATTCAAAAAATTAGGAAACTACAAAATATTTTTACTCTCAAATTCAAGTTTAGGTTTTGCAATGGGTTTGTTCTTTCCTTTTTGGATAATATTTTTACAGAATTTTGGCGGGGGTATAGAACAATTTGGGTTTGCAATTGGTCTGATGAGTTTTGCTTCAGCAGCAACAGCCTATTTCGCAGGGAAATATTCTGATAAATTGGGTAGAAAAATATTCCTGATTATTGGTGGATTTATTCTGGCTTGTGTTGTGGTCACATATACCTTGATTACTTCTTTGACACATTTGTATATTTTACAGATTATAATGGGAATTACAAGTTCTATGCAAATGACAATGGAGACTACATTTTTAGGTGATGTGACAAAAAAAGTTTCAAGAGGATTAAACATAGGAAAATATCATGCAATAACCGGAATTGCTGCTGCAATAGCAATGATGGGTAGTGGATTTGTAGTTGGACAGGCTGGTTTTGAAATAATATTTTATATTGTTGCTTTAATGATTTTTGTTTCTACATTGGCTTTGTTTTATATAAAGGAATGATTTCTATTTTACAAATTTCTCAACCTCAGAAATAAACTCTTCCATAAAAACACCAAATTTCTTTTTTTCTATTTTTGCTCCCGCTGCTTTTCTGTGTCCTCCTCCATCTCCCCCGCAAATTTTTGCAACTTTTTTAACAATTTCCCCGAGATTTATTCCCGTTTCCATATTTGTCCTCGTGCTGATGTTGTAAAAGTCTTCAAAAGTAGAATAAGCAACGACAACTATACTCTTATTTTTTTCCAGGATTTGAGAGGCAATAATTGATTTTATGTTATATCTGGATTCAACTTCAACAAAAATAATATTTCCTTCTCTTTCCATCTGCTTTTTGGATTTTGAAAGTTCTCTCTGAATTTCATCATAGCACTCTTTCAAATATATATTTTGAACAACTTCTTCTGGAGACTTTGTTGCTCTTAATATCTCAAGTACTTTTTCGTTTCCTTTAACATTATCCACGAGACCTGCAGAGAAAATATAATCTGAAATTAAATCAAGTTCCTGCCTGTTTTCAAAACTATCAACAAACTTTTTGCATAGTTCTGAATTCTCATCTCCTTTGTCGCCAATAACACCAACCGCACTAATCCATTTTGTTTCTTCCATGTTCTCCAGTTCAGAACAGACTTCGTAGACAAGATATGAAGCAGGGATATAAGCTTCTTTATCAACCTCTCTTGGATTATAAAAAGGTATTGAAGGTTTTTTGGTGAACTGGTGGTGGTCTATTATCAAAGTTTGAGATGATGCAAATTTCAGGGCATTGTCCTGATTAATATCCAGAAAAATCATTACATCCTTTGTTTCTAATTTTTCTATTGGAACTTTTGTAATTTTATGTTCTTCTTTTATTCCTCTTTTATTCAGGAAATTCTGTAAAATTGCAAGAGAACAAATTCCATCAACATCATTATGGGAAACAATTTTAACTTCTCCAATTAAATTTTTTAGGAATTGAACAGCATCTTTTTTCATGCTTTGCCTTTTAAAGCTTCCTTCAACAATTCTTTTAAATACGCATCTGTGTACGCGTCTATAGAATCAGCAAAATGCACAATCATTGCCTCAAGTATTAATCCATCAGGTTTTAGATGATTTAAAACAATATGTACAACTTCTTCAGGAAAATTTCTTGCATATAATTCGCAACCAATTAACTCCTCGTGAGCTATTAGTTTCCCGACCAATTCATAATTCTTCCCTTTTTTTCTAAAATCAAAAACTCTCATCAAATCATGCAATAATGCTCCTGCAATTATATAATCTTTGTTTATTTCGCAATATCTCTGGGCAACAAAATCAGCAATTTCTATTGATAGTTCTGTAACATTTTTTGTGTGCGTCACCAGCCCTCCTTTCTCCATATGATGCTCAAAGCCCTTGTATCCGGCAGGACTCTCCTCTAATTTAAGAGGTGTATATTTTAGGTTTTTGTTGCTTAATTTAATATCTTTAAGCAGTTCTTTGGTTTTCTCTCTCAGTTTTTTATCCTCAATTTTGTCAGCCAATTTAAGTAAATCGTTCATAAAATAGTTTTTTAATAAATTAGGTATGGGTCTGTAGCTCAGCTTGGTTAGAGCGCCGGTCTTATAAGGCTGAACTTCCTTTCAACGAAGAAGTTTAATCAAAGAACATATTGGTTCTTGTAAGGCGTAAAAGCCGGAGGTCAAGAGTGAACCCTTTTCTTTCTTATAAGGAAGAAGGCTTCATTGAATTCAAATCTGGCAAATCAAAGATTTGCAACTTTCCAATTTGCCAATTGAAAATCTCTCCAGGCCCATTTTTTAAAGCCTTTTAAGTTAAATGTATTTAAATACTTAAATTATTATTTATGGGAGATGAAATAGATATATATGGGTACAAAAATCCCCACCAGAAAACACTCAGTGATTATGTTGGACTTAACTTTAGAGTAGATATGAGCCAATGGGGGCATATTGTTATCAAAGTAGAAAATGGAAAGACAAGAGAAACTGAATTAAACATTGAAGATTTACTAAAAGCATATGAATGGAATGGAAAACTAACTGTTGTTTCTGAGAATACTCCTCTTTCCAGAATTAAAAATGGTATTAAAGAAAGGTGTGAAAACGCTGTTTTTTTCAAAACCTGGGAACCGAAATATAAGAAGTTTAAGAATTATTTAGAAAGATATTGGAATGGATTAAATTCTTAATTTTATTAATTTATGGGCGGATAGTTCAGTAAAACTGCAAACAGTTTTATCATTTAGGCTGTCTTCGC